>NZ_DKIK01000129.1:0-23309 GCF_002454215.1 Acinetobacter sp. UBA6720 | reverse complement strand
TCCGTCAATGTCGGTTGTGATGGTACATCCATATCCCACAAATCATGATGCGTGGTTTGGAAATTCCACACCAACTTACCTGTTGAGGCATTTAGTGCCAGCATTGAGTTGGCATAACGCTCATGTAATTCGGTACGGTTACCCCCCCAAATATCTGGTGTACCCACACCTGTTGGAATGTAAACGATATCCAAGGCTGCATCATAGGCTAATGGTGCCCATGCATTCGGTGAGTTTTGAACATACTTTTGCCCCGGAGCTGGAATCGCGTTCGGATCTTCGGCACCTGTGTCAAACACCCACAACAATGCACCCGTATTCACATCATAACCACGAATCACACCTGAAGGTTCTTCAGTTGAATAGTTATCTGTGGTTGAACCCGCAATAATAATCGTCGTGCCTGTGACCACAGGTGGTGAAGTTGGGATATAACCGCCCGGATAAGGGAATGGCATATCTTTTTGTAAGTCGACTTCACCATTTTTACCAAAGTCCGTACAACGCTCACCAGTATCAGCATTGATGGCAACCAAGCGACCATCATTCACTGGCAAGATCACTTTACGTGGGCACAACTCAGACGATGACTTTTTATGCTGCAAGCTGGCTTCAAAACCAACTGTATTGTTCGCATCATAATAAGACACGCCACGACAGGTTAAATGTTGGAAAGTATTGTCCGATTTCAACTTCGGATCAAAAGTCCATTTCGCCTTACCTGTAGCTGGGTCGAGGGCAACCAGTTTTTGGTGCGTGGTACAGATATACATATTGTCCCCAACTTTAATTGGGGTGACTTGATTGGTGGTTTCACCAGAGTCATTTTCTGTTTTAAAGTCACCTGTGTTATAGGTCCAAGCCACTTTTAAATCTTTAACATTCTCAGAATTAATTTGCGTTAAAGGAGAATAACGCAAACCAGACTGAGTACGGCCATAAGCAGGCCAATCGCCATCCGCAACACCCGGAATGGACTGTGCGGTTGCAGGTTGCTTGCTGCTCAGTTCACCTCGAATTTCTTGAGGATCATTAAATACAGCATAGATCATCACTGCAATGGTAATTGCCAATGAACCTGTTAAAGCAATTTTTGCACCTTTAGCGTTGTCAAAGCCACGTGTGACAGCAGGAATGAGTAACCATAAGCCAAATAAACCCAGGATATCTAAACGTGGCGCCAAGGCAAAAAAGTCAGAACCCACTTCCCATAGGCCCCACACCACTGTACCCAAGACCAACAAGGCATAAACGATTAATGCCGTACTTTTCAATTTTTGCAGTAGAACTGCAGTCGCGATGAAGAGTAAACCTGCAATGATGTAGTACCAAGACCCACCAAGCACTGCAAGATAAATCCCTCCTATCAGCAGGACTAAACCAAAGATCACAGCAATCACAGCTGTAAAAGTTTTAAGTCCTGAACCTGAAGACGGAGTACTCATATTGACCACCTTTTTCTTAGATTCTGTTAAAAGCTCATATCATTTCAACATTGATATAAGCACCTAGACAGTTTTTAGATTTTAAGTATCTGTCCAAACGACTTATTTCAAACAGTTTTATGCTTTGAATAACCATAAACGTATTTATCAACCTTGTTGGACAAATACTTATAGATCTAGAAACTAAAATGCCGTCTGGAATTTAATTCCGCCGACCCATGCATTTTCACCATTTTTATATGCGCCCACATGGCGAATATATTGGATATTGGGACGAATGGTTAACCAGTTGGCTGCATGAATACCGTAGTAAATCTCGGCATCATATTCTTCACTTTGTAAGCCACGGGCATCAACGCTGTTATTGGCAATATTCGCCTCATTCACGTCATCATTGATGCTAATACGCCCCAAGCCAATCGCAATTTCATCTTGTGGACGTGCATCGAAAGCACCTTTATAGACCAAACCAATGTTCTGCATGTCGCGAACCATATTGGTATCTGAATCATGCAGCGTGAGATTCACAAAACCTGTTAAACCACGTGCAGCATCACCGTGATGTGCTGTGAGTTGCTGCTTGGCAACCACCCAGCCGCCTTGCTTATGTGAAGTTTGCGATGGATTTTGAATGTCTGTGGCATCTGCCGAACTGTAGTAATAACCCGCACGATATTCGCCGGGTAACTTATTTATACCTACAGCAGGTTGCCACACCACTTCAGCAGGAATAATCGCACCATGCGAACCATCGGTACTTAAGTTCCAACCTTTGCCACGCTCTAAGTTTTCAGGGTTATATTCATACACCCCAACTTGTGCATAGAGGTCTGGCCGAAGATTGTATTTGACACGCGCAGCCCATTGGCTGACAGGCCAGTTGTACCACTGGTCACCGACCCAGTTACCAACTTGAGAGCCACACAACGCAAGGTTTTGGAAGTCGCAGTCAAAACTATTGAAGTCTTCACCCTCACCAAAACGACCGACTTTGATGTCTAACTTTTGATCCATGAACTTTTTCTTAATCCACAAATCCGTTAAACGCCACGTTTGTCCACGTCCCCACACTTCTTGAGTAGAACTTAAATGTCCATCTAAAGCATCGGAAGTTTGAGAAAGTGAACGTCCATTACGCTCAGTAATGGTGATTTGAGCCTCAGTATCCTGCCAACCCAAAATTTTGTCTAAATCGAAGTGCGTACCAAATGCAAACTGGTCTGCATATTCAGTACCATGATTTGAAGAACGCGAAGCATCGAGTAAAGTTGCCATCTCACCCGTATAACCAAAGCTAAAATCGTAGCCTTTTTCTTGCAATGCGGTGCGTTGACCATTCCAATCACCGAGCATCCAAGGGCTTTGTACCTCGAATGCATTTGCAGCATATACAGTTTGCAGGCAACAGCTGAGTGTTAATAAACTCACCGTTAAACACCAACTTCTATTGCATTTATTCATAATTGGTGACCTTTCTTACAATTTTACAACCAATTGATATGATACTTGCTATTTGTATAAAGACCCATTGTTTTTGTTAGATTATTGTTTTAAAACTGGTTAAATTATCGCTATATGATATTTACAAAGAGTCAAAACCCAAAGATTTCCCTATAAATTCATACCTTATTTTTGAACGTGAAAACTTGATTGGACAAGCTAATTGTTGTTCGCTTTTTGTACTCCCCTCTTCTAAAGGCACAGCAACAATCCATTTTCGGTCTCTTGCCAGTTGCGAATCGAGTGCTTCATCCAGCTTCAATACAGGCTCAACACAGACATCCCGTGACTGAAAAATTGCGTTCCATACAGCCAAATCTTGGGTTTTAATCTTGGCTTTTATCGCTTGTTTCACCACCTGACGGTCGTCAGTTGCCAGTGAGGCGCCTTTTTCAGCCACAATCGGCAACTCTAAAATTTCTGCCAGTCCGCGTAAAAACTGTGGCTCTAAACTCCCAATCGACAAATAGCGGCCATCTTGCGTTTCATAATAGTCATAAAAAGTCGCACCATTGAGATAGCTTTGCTCCGGCCCTTGCTTTTCCTGTCCTGCTAAGCTCGCCGCTGCAGCCATGCTACTGAGCCCCACCACACAGTCAGTCATAGAGATATCAATATACTGCCCTATGCCACTACGCTGCCTTTCGATCACAGCTGCGAGTATTCCTATCACGCTATGTAATGACCCGCCTGCAATATCCGCAATTTGAATTCCCAAAGGAGGAGGACCACTGTGCTGTCGGCCGCTATGTCCTGCGATCCCAGACAAAGCCACATAGTTGATATCGTGCCCTGCTTTATTTTGATATAAACCTGTTTGCCCATAACCCGTAATGGAACAATAGATCAAGCGCGGATTAATTTCAGATAAAGTTTGATAGTCAAGTCCCAGTCTTTGCATTACCCCCGGGCGGAATTGCTCAATCACAATGTCATAGTCTGAAATTTTCGACTTGATCAGTTCAATATTGGCAGGATCTTTTAAATCCAGTGCTACAGAATGCTTATTTCGGTTGAGATAACTGTGTGCTGTGGCCTGTCCATTGGCATAAGGTGGCATTAAACGGATCAGATCAGGTCGAGTTGGAGACTCGATGTGGATCACTTCTGCACCTAAGTCTGCCAAATACATTGTTGCAAACGGTCCCGGTAAAAGTGTAGAAAAATCGAGAACTTTCAATCCTTTCAATGCCATATCCATGCTACTTTTTACTCTTTTTATGTTGATTTTTTAGCTATTTTAGAAATATAAAAGCAACAAAACAATGTCATGTTCAGCCATTTACCTTGATCATTTCGGCAATTTAACATGTAAAAAGGCAAAAAACTTTAGTGTAAATTGCCTAAACTTATTTTTTTAGCGTCATTTAGGTCAAACGCAAGTGAATATAAAAGAGACTGAAGGATTAAATATGAGCCGTGATACCATTAGTATCCATTTCGTCAATGCGGCTTTAACTGGCGTAAAACGTCTCGGCATGGATGTCGAAACATTACTTTCTCACGTTGGCATTGAGGCAGAACTGCTGCGTCAGCCTAAAGCCCGTATTTCTCCAGAACAATATACTCGCTTCGTTAAAATGTTATGGATGGTGACCCAAGACGAACATGTTGGTTTCGACAAACAACCACGTCGTCTAGGTACATTTGCCATCATGTGCCAGTTGATTATTCATGCCAAGACCTTAGGGGATGCTTTAGAACTGTCTTCACAGTTTTATAAGCTCTTTGGTGATGAATGGTCTGTGACATTAGAGCGCGATAAGCACGAAGCGCGTCTCGTTCCCCAGATTCCAAAATCAATGGACCCAGATCACTTTATCACTGAAAGTATGTTGATGATTTGGCATGGTCTTGCTTCTTGGTTGATTGAACGTCGTTTACCACTTGAACGTGTACATTTTGGCTATGAACGTCCTGCACATGCAGATGAATATGATGCCTTATTCTTCGCACCTGTGATGCAGTTCGATATGCCGCGTACAGAAATCACTTTTGCCGCAGATTATTTGGACTTACCAATTCGTCAGAATGAAGAAACGTTAGAAGAGTTCTTAAAAGCCGCTCCTGCACAGTTGTTAGTGAAATTTAAAAACACCAACTCCCTCACTTCACGTATTCGTGATGTGTTGAAAAGTCAAATTGGTGAGGAAATGCCAACCCTGAACGATGTGGCTTCCATGTTGTATTTATCTCCTCAAACGTTGCGTCGTCGCTTAGCGGCTGAAGGTAAAAGTTACCAAGGCGTGAAAGATGCATTACGTCGTGATGCCGCGATTCACCTGCTGTTAAATCCGGGTTTGACGTTGGAAGATGTGGCACAACAAGTGGGCTTTAGTGAAACCAGCACCTTCCACCGTGCCTTTAAAAAATGGACAGGCGTCACACCTGGTTTATATCGCCAACTACACGGTTATCACTAATTTTTTAGTTTGACGACGGTTCGGCACATTGCTAAACCCAAGATTTCGATCTTGGGTTTTTTTATGCCCTAAACTCAGGCTATTGGCAAAAATCTTCATCTAGCCTGACCCGTTCTAGTCATTGCATCACGGCGATTAATTTGTACACTCAAGTGACATAACAACTTAAAAGTCATAAAAAGGAACAGCTATGAGCGAGGCTTATATCATTGACGCCATTCGCACACCACGCGGAAAAGGAAAGAAAGATGGTTCATTGTACGAAGTAAAACCGATTACACTACTGACCACATTGTTGAATGAACTCAAAGATCGCCATCATTTAGATACCTCTAAAGTAGATGATATTGTCTTAGGTTGTGTCACACCAATAGCTGATCAAGGTGGTGATATTGCGAAAACTGCAGCAATTGCAGCAGGTTGGGACAATGATGTTGCTGGTGTGCAAATCAATCGCTTTTGTGCATCAGGCTTAGAAGCAGTCAATATGGCAGCGCAAAAAGTACGTTCAGGTTGGGAAGATGTGGTTGTTGCTGGTGGCGTAGAGTCGATGTCACGTATCCCAATGGGTTCCGATGGTGGACCGTGGGCATTAGACCCTGAAACCAATTTAAAATCACATTTTATACCCCAAGGGATTGGTGCTGATTTAATTGCAACACTGGATGGTTATACGCGTTCAGATGTCGACGCATTTGCAGCAAATTCTCAACGTAAAGCGGCGGCGGCGCAAGCTGCGGGTTATTTTAATCAATCAGTCGTCGCCATCAAAGACAAAGCAGGCGTAATCATTTTAGATCAAGATGAATTTATTAAACCAACCACAACAGCGGAAGGTTTAGCAAAACTCAATCCAAGTTTTGAAATGATGGGTGCAATGGGTTTTGATGCGATTGCATTACAACAGTATCCTGAAGCGCAAAAAATTAATCATGTGCATCATGCAGGAAATTCATCGGGTATTGTCGATGGTGCAGCGCTGGTATTGCTTGCTTCTGAGAAAGCGGTCAAAGAACAAGGTTTAAAACCACGTGCCAAAGTCTTGGCGACAGCATTAGTCGGTTCGGATCCAACCATTATGCTGACTGGGCCTGCACCTGCTGCTCGTAAAGCATTGGCAAAAGCAAGCTTAACGATTGACGATATTGATCTATTTGAAGTCAATGAAGCTTTTGCATCTGTGGTGATGCGTTTTATGACGGAATTAAAAGTGCCAAGCGATAAAGTCAATGTAAATGGTGGCGCAATTGCGATGGGGCATCCATTGGGTGCGACGGGTGCGATGATCCTCGGAACATTGCTGGATGAATTAGAACGTCAAGGTAAAAAGCGTGGCTTGGCAACATTATGTGTGGGTGGTGGCATGGGTATTGCGACCATTATTGAGTTGGTATAAGGAGAATAATAATGAGCGCAATTCAATATCTAAAAAATGACGATGGCATTATTATTCTGACTTTAGATTCTCCGAATCAATCTGCAAATACCATGAATGGTGATTTCCGTGTAGCTTTAGAAAACATTGTTTCTAAACTGAAATCTGAAACGTCAATTACTGGGATTATTTTCCGTTCAGCGAAGAAAACTTTCTTTGCAGGCGGTGATTTAGATGAATTGATTCAAGCACGACCTGAAGATGCCACACCATTTTTTGAAATGGTTCAGAAAATGAAAACCGAGTTTCGTTATATCGAAACTTTAGGTGTACCTGTTGTAGCAGCATTGAATGGTACGGCTTTGGGTGGCGGTTGGGAAATTGCTTTAGGCTGTCATGCACGTATCGCATTGAATGATCCTAAAACAAAATTTGGTTTACCAGAAGTGACTCTAGGTCTACTGCCGGGTGGTGGTGGTATTGTGCGTATGGTTCGCCTTTTAGGTTTACAAAATGCTTTTCCATTCTTGATGGAGGGTAAGCAGTTTGGTGTGGATAAAGCGAAATCTCTAGGTTTAATCCAAGACACGGCGGAAACACCTGAAGAGTTGATGGATAAAGCGATTGCTTGGGTGAAAGCACATCCCCCATCCACAAAAGCATCACAACAGCCGTTTGATGTGAAAGGTTATAAAATTCCGGGTGGTGATCCTAAAACACCTGCGGTTGCGCAAATGCTGGCGATTGCTCCAGCAATGTTACGTGATAAAACCAAAGGATGTTATCCAGCGCCTGAAGCCATCATGGCGGCTGCGGTTGAAGGTGCACAGGTGGATGTGGATACAGCACTGACCATTGAATCTCGTTATTTTACCTATCTTGCGACAGGTCAAATTTCAAAAAATATGATCGGCACTTTTTGGCATGGGCTGAATGCTATTAAAGCAGGTGCGAGCCGTTCTAAAGATGTTGCAAAATGGCAAGCGACCAAAGTTGGTGTGCTTGGTGCAGGGATGATGGGAGCAGGGATCGCTTATTCAACAGCAATCAAAGGTATTCCTGTTGTGCTCAAAGATATTTCTATTGAAAATGCAGAAAAAGGGAAAGCCTATAGCCAAAAACTGCTAGATAAAAAAGTATCACAAGGACGTATGACGGCTGAACAGCGCGAGCAGGTTTTAAGCTTGATTACTGCAACAGCATTTGCGGAAGATTTAAAAGGTTGTGATTTAATTATTGAAGCTGTATTTGAAAATCAAGAACTCAAAGCGAAAGTGACGCAGGAAGCCGAAGCATTCCTTGCTGAGGGTGGAGTGATGGCTTCAAATACTTCGACATTACCGATTACTGGTTTGGCAAATGCATCGAAAGATCAAGCAAACTTCATTGGTCTGCATTTCTTTAGCCCAGTTGATAAAATGCAATTGGTTGAAATCATTAAAGGCAAAAACACTTCTGCTGAAACTTTGGCAAAAGCTTATGACTATGTACAGCAAATTGGTAAAACCCCGATTGTTGTGAATGATAGCCGTGGCTTCTTCACCAGTCGCGTATTTGGTACTTTTGTTCAGGAAGGTTTACGTTTACTGCATGAAGGTGTACACCCAGCTCGTATTGAAATGGCGGCACTTAAAGCAGGCATGCCCGTTGGCCCATTGGCCATTCAAGATGAAGTTGCATTAACCCTTTCTGAACATGTTGCCAATGAAACGCGTAAGGCATTGCAGGTCGAGGGTAAAGATTTACCTCGCTCAGGTGCAGATGATGTAATTCAAACTATGATTCATGAATTCGGTCGTAAGGGTAAAGCTGCTGGTGCAGGTTTCTATGATTACCCTGAAAGTGGTAAGAAACAGCTTTGGGAGGGCTTGAGCCATTGGAAAAAAGAGATTGATATTTCTGAACAAGAAATGATTGACCGCTTCCTATTTGTACAATCGCTAGATACGTTACGTTGTTATGAAGAGCATGTCCTTGAATCTGTAATTGATGCCAATATCGGTTCGATCTTTGGGATTGGTTTTGCGCCGTGGACAGGGGGAGCAATTCAGTTTTTAAATCAATATGGTTTAGACAAAGCGTTGCAACGTGCCAATCAGCTTGAAGCGAAATACGGTGAACGTTTTAAAGCACCGCAATTGCTCACTCAATCATTGCCATCTGGGCAAATCCATTAAAATGCTGACTTAAAAATCAGGGATCCATAGATCCCTTTTTTTATTCTCTTGGAGAAACCAATTAAAATACTGATTCATCTTTTAATTTTGACCTATCTTAGTGCATTATTTTCGCGCCGGAACTCATTTTTTGTGTTATAAAGTTACATCGTTTTAGATTTATTATTATTCAATTGGGCTGTTGCACATGACTGACAATACTTCTCCTGAAAAATCACCATGGGGTTGGAAAGCACTGATCATTGCTTTCATTTTAAGCGGATTTTTCTTAGGTTTCTTCTACCTTGCAGTAACCAATGAACCTGACTATATGCCAAGTCAGCAAGCTAAACAGAACACTCAACAACATGCTTTTAAAAATGCACCAGCTATGTCTGAAGAGTCAATGGCAAAAGCGCAGGCTGATAAAGTAGCGCGTGAAACAAGCAATCAAGCTGCTTCTGAAAATACAACCGAACATGCAACGGCTGAAGAACATAGTATGAGTGCCGATGAACATGCGCAGATGTCTTCTGAACATAGTCACTAATCTACGTTAAAAAGAAAAAGCCCTGATTCATTAGGGCTTTTTCATAGACGATAAACGCATATCAATATGTGGAATACCACAGTCTAAATACACCTCACCCTCTTGTACAAAACCCAAAGCCTGATAAAACGCTTGTGCATGTACTTGAGAAGACAACACTAAAAATGGACGCTGTTGCTGTTGGGCGTATGCGATCACAGCCTGCATCAAAACCTTACCTATACCCAAACCTCGATGCGACTTTAAAACAGCAACACGACCAATACTATGATTCTGTAATAGCCTTGCCGTGGCGATAGCTTGATCTTGTTCATAGACGACAAAATGAACTGCAATTTCATCTTGCTCATCCCATTCATCTTTAGCAGCAATGCTTTGCTCTTGAATAAAGACCTGCTCACGAATCATTTTCGCAGCCTGTTGCAACTCATCCCATGTTCCGTGCGTAATTCTCAAACTTGGCATTTTCATTTCCCTATAAATCATCTCTGTATTGATCATTGCAGTAACAGTGATGTTCCGATCAGCACTTACACCCTACACCTTGCTGATCCCATTGATCATTCAACAACAGTTCCAGTGAATGCTTTTGAATGCCATACATCTCTTTCAAGGCTTGAATTTGTGCCAAGACAGCAACATCGGGCGCTTGATAATCCCTACGCTTGGTTGCCAAAATCATTTTATTCTTACTGGTATGCTCAAGTGCCACAAACTCAAACACTTTGGTTTCATAGCCATAGGCTTTGAGTAATAAGGCACGAATAGTATCGGTCAGCATTTCAGCTTGCTGACCTGCATGAATGCCAAATTGCAACATGGGTTGTAATACAAGCGGAGCTTTCAACTGTGGACGTAATTCTTTATGACAACACGGCGCGCACATGATCATTTCAGCATTTAAACGAATACCCGTATGAATCGCAAAGTCAGTCGCGACATCGCATGCATGCAGCGCAATCATCACATCGAGACGTTCAGGTTGGTACGTCCGAACATCACCCTGAAAAAAATCAAGTTGCTGAAAATCCGACTTGTGTGCAACCTCCTGACAGAATTCCACCATCTTGCTGTTGAGCTCAACCCCAGTCACAAAAGGATTCAGATCTTGCTTTAGCAAATAATCATACAAAGCAAAAGTTAAGTAGCCTTTTCCCGAGCCAAAATCGACCACACGTAGTTGTTCAGGCAGTTGAATATGACTTAAAGCTCCTGAGAAAATTTCAACAAATTTATTAATCTGTTTCCACTTACGCGCCATACTAGGAATGATGTGCGCTTTTGCATCAGTAATGCCAAGCGGCTGTAAGAAATAACTGTCTTGATCGACAAAACGCTGCTTGATTCGATCATGTCCTTGCTGCTCTGCTACTTTAGCCTGCGTTTTATTTTTACTTTGGGTCAGCATGGCTTTCTTCTTGTTCTTTTTCAGTTGAAACTCTTGTTCAGTCGTCATCAAATTGGCTTGTTTACACTGCGCCAAAAGTTCAGTCACCGTTTCAAGTGCCAGATCTAAGGAATAGTTTTTAGTGACATCTTGAGTTTTATAACGATATAAACAACTCAATACTGACTGACCTTGCACAGTCACTACCCGAAATGTCATTTTTTCTAATTGTTGCATTTCCCCCTGATACTGGCTCAAAATCATCCGATCAAAACATTGAGATTCAAGCGCTTGCTGAAAGGCTTGCAGGAATTGCTGCTCTTGTATAGAGGAAGACACCGAAGTGGTCATAATAGAAACCAGAAAAAGAATTGCGATTAAATTTTAAAGCGTCTTACGCTAAATGCAAATTTGAATTACGATACAGTTGTATATTTTATAAAAACAAGCACGATTGCCTATGAACGCTCATCCAGTTGCAAACTACGATCCTGTCGAAGAACGAATCAATTTCATTAGCCATGCTATTGGTGCAGCTCTTGCACTCATAGCAGGAATATTATTGATTATCAAAGGGTCTTACTTAGAAACAGCGCAATGGATCGGGCTGTGGGTCTATGCTTTGAGCCTATTTTTATTGTTCGCCGCATCAAGCTTATATCATTTTGCCGAATCACCTGAGCGTCGAGGCTGGTATAAAAAATTAGATCACACCGCCATTTATTATCTAATTGCGGGCACCTATACCCCATTTTTGTCTATCGCACTACCCACACAAAAAGCACATTACCTGCTCATTGCACTTTGGGTGATTGCACTCATTGGCACACTATTCAAGTTAGTTTTCATCCATCGCTTTGAAAAAATCTCACTGATTGCCTATCTACTTATGGGATGGATGGCTGTGTTGGTTATGGATGATATGCAACGCTTTTTATCTAAACAAGCACTCACTTTTTTAATCATTGGTGGACTTTCCTACACCATCGGTGCATTGTTTTATGCGCTAAAAAAGGTAAGATACACTCACGCTATCTGGCATATTTTTGTATTGATCGGTGCAGGATCACATTTCTTGTCTATCTATCTCTACGTGATATAACCCGCACCTACTACATTTTTTAGCAACCCTAATCCCGTAGTTTGTCCGCAGGGTTTTCGTATTTTTTTAAGAAATTACGCCTTTTTTAAAAAGATTACGCTTTTAAAACTAAGTCTCATTATTTTTAGTAAGTGTAAGGTCTACCATGGCGTCATTAAATACTGCTGTTGCAGAACAACAGCAGCCTGTAAACTCAAAATTTCGCGTACTTACAGCCAGTCTCGTAGGTACCACAATCGAATTCTTCGATTTTTATATTTATGCGACTGCTGCAGTCATCATTTTTCCGTATTTGTTCTTTCCAGCAAGTACCGACCCGATGACCGCTACAATTCAGTCATTAGCAACCTTTGCGATTGCCTTTATTGCACGCCCGATTGGTGCTGCACTGTTTGGACATTTAGGTGATCGTATTGGTCGAAAAGCCACCTTAGTTGCCGCATTGCTAACCATGGGGCTTTCAACCGTATGTATTGGCTTGCTACCAACCTATGCACAAATTGGAATTGTTGCACCATTACTGCTTGCACTCTGTCGTTTAGGTCAAGGCCTCGGCTTAGGTGGTGAATGGTCAGGTGCGGTCTTGCTTGCCACAGAAAATGCACCTGAAGGTAAACGTGCTTGGTATGGTATGTTTCCACAGTTAGGTGCACCGATTGGCTTTATCTTGGCAACGGGTTCATTCTTGACACTCGGTCATTTCATGTCTGAAGAAACATTCATGACATGGGGTTGGCGTATTCCATTTATATCAAGTGCGCTACTGGTAATTATAGGACTGTGGATTCGTTTACAACTCCATGAAACTCCTGCGTTCCAGAAAGTTTTAGACAAGCAAAAAGAAGTTAATATTCCATTTAAAGAAGTAATCACCAAACACTGGGGGATGCTGATTTTAGGCACTATTGCTGCCATCTGTACCTTTGTTGTGTTCTACCTCACGACGGTCTTTGCTTTACAGTGGGGCACCAAACAACTGGGTTACACTCGTGAACAGTTTTTACAACTTCAATTGGTCGCAACACTCTGCTTTGCTGCGTTCATCCCTTTATCTGCAGTATTTGCAGAAAAGTTTGGTCGTAAAACAACGTCTATTGCTGTATGTATTGCTGCGGCATTGTTTGGTTTAGTGTTTTCCAGCATGTTGGAATCAGGCAATACTTTTGTTGTATTTTTATTCCTATGTATTGGTTTATCTATCATGGGTTTAACCTATGGGCCAATTGGTACCGTGCTCTCTGAAATTTTTCCAATATCGGTTCGCTATACAGGTTCAGCACTGACCTTTAACCTTGCTGGCATCTTTGGTGCTTCATTTGCGCCATTAATTGCAACAAAACTTGCAACCACTTATGGCCTACATGCTGTAGGTTACTACCTCACAGCTGCATCCCTTCTGTCTTTATGTGCATTCTTAATGATCCGTGAGACCAAGAATGATGATGTAAACAATCAAATTTGACCCTAAGTTTGATATTTGAAACCAGCACAATGATGCTGGTTTTTTTATACCAATGCTTTAACAAACGCTACAAAAACCACCTTTAAAATTGCGCATATTACTTCAAAAATAAAGGTGAATACTGATGAATAGGACACAGAAATGGATGAAAAAATAGAACAACTCACCAATGAACAACTCCTCGACGTCATCGTATTAGTTGAAGAAAACAAAATCATTCAAGCCATCCAATACATCGCAACACACACGGCTTTTCAATACGACGATGCCCAAGAAATCGTCACAGAGCTCACAAAACGTCATGATGCAGCACTAAAAAGTATGTATAACCACGAGCAACTTTACTCAGAAGATATCTCAACTGCAGAGTTAACAATAAATCGTCTTACTCCTCCGAAATTAACTCTCAAAGAAGATCAAACCCTGCAAAAATCACAACATAAAGATGTGAATAATAGTGACGTAACCCGAACACAAGGCATTCAAGCCTTACAGCCCAAAAACCACAAGCTGTGGATGATCTTGGCTGTGGTCATTTTGGTTTTAAGCTTTATTTTTTATTGGTTCTAGCTGAGCTTTAGATTAGCTCAATGATATCAATGGTCGGTGGGACCCGGAAGCGAAACGGTACACCCACCATACCTGTACCCACCGTAACAAACACATCTGCGTGTTCATGACGGTACAAGCCTTTCTTGTGCCCCAAGATCGACACCTTTTTCATCACAAAATCCGTTAACCACGGCAGTTCAACTTGGCCGCCATGCGTATGACCTGACAACATTAAAGGACGTGTTGGTAAAGAAGGCACCATATCGACCGTGTCAGGATTGTGCGATAAAATGACCCATGGCTTGTCCTGCGGTAAATGTGGCATAAAACGCATATCTGCCTTACCTGCCCACAAGTCACCAACCCCGATTAAGCGAAACTCATCAAATTCAACAATCTGCCCCTCTATATCAATGACATTGTTGACCTTCAAAGCATGTCTTAACAGGTTTTGAATCGGGGGACCTGGATACTGTTCATCATGGTTACCATTGACCGAATAGACGGGTGCATTAATTTCGCGTAGTACCTCTAACTCTTCCGCCAGTGTATTTTCAGGTTCATAGGTCCAGTCTCCAGCAATCACCACCAAATCAGGCTTTTGTTCATTCAGCCGTTTAATAATGGTTTTTAACTGACGTTCATGACCTGAAAACAAACCAATATGTAAATCGGCAACCAAAGCAATACGAACAGGTTTGAGTAATTTATAGTCCTCTTGGATTTGATACTGCATGGTTTTAACATGGACAAAATGCGGCTCAATAAAACGTGCATAACACAATAAGCCACTTACTAAAAAGACAAAAATTGCTTCATGCCATGAGTAATAACCTTGGATACCTGCGTATAAACTAAAGAAAAATAAAGGAATCAGTAAATAAGACAAATAAAAAGCCAGTAAATGCACAAAGGCTTTAAACGGATGAATCGTCTCCGTATTGGTTTGACTGATCCATGCTTGATACACTGCCCAACCGGCAAGCAAGGCCATCGCAATATAAAAATAGAACACGACGGATTGTGTATTTAGCATAGACATTTACTCACAAACAGTTCATCAAGAACACATAATCTTCTGTTTATCTTTTCACAGCTCAGAATTATACTCAAACCAAATTTATAGACTTTATGACGATGGAAAAACCACACAGCGCAGTGAAGCGCGCTCTACCCCGCTCAACGTCGACTCAGCAAGGTGCTAAACTACTTTTACTCAGTTGTATGGTGATCTCTGTTCCTGCCTGTAATACTTTGCCCAAACAGATTCCGCAGCCTCAAGTTTATGCTTTTGATCAAGCCACGGACCAAACCAGCTTAGCCAAAATCGTACTACCACTCCGTGAGCAAAATCCGGGATTGACAGGTTTCCATATTCTCTATAACCCACTCGAAGCATTAGCAGCACGCATCCATCTTATTGATAAAGCAGAAAAGACTTTAGATCTACAATATTATATTTGGGATAATGACCGCATCGGCGCACTGGCACTTTATTCAATATTGAAAGCGGCAGACCGTGGGGTCAAGGTTCGGTTACTGATTGATGACAACAATGCCAAGAAAATGGAAGGCATTTACCTCGCACTCGACCAACACGCCAACATTGACATCAAACTGTATAATCCCTATCGCTTCCGCCACTATCGCGCGATGGATATGATGCTCAATCTCAAACGCATTAACCGTCGTATGCATAACAAAAGTTTTATTGCTGATAACCAAATCGCACTGATTGGTGGTCGTAATATGAGTAACCAATATTATAATGTCAGTGACAATTACCAGTTTTCCGATGTAGATGTCATGCTTGTAGGTTCGGCAGCAGATGAAATTGTGCACTCATTCGATGAATACTGGAATGATGATTATGCCTTTCCAGTGCGTCAAATCGTCAATGCCAATCATTACAGCTTACGTTATGAAGGCTTAAAAACACAGTTGCAACAGCACTATCAAGAAGTGACGGTACAAAATTATCTGGATCTGGCCAATCGTTCACAAGCCTTTGAACACTGGCTGAACGATAGTATCCAATTTGACTGGGTCAAGGCCGAAGTCGTAAAAGACTCACCAAGTAAAATCAAATCCCGAGCTAAAAAAGAAGAACATCTCAACTTCCAGTTACAAACCCATCTAGAAAAACCAACAGATAGCATCGACATTATCTCTGCCTATTTCGTTCCTGAACGTAAAGGCAAAAAACACCTTGCCAACCTTGCGCAAAGTGATATCCAAGTCCGTGTACTCACCAACTCATTCAAAGCCAATGATGTACCTTTGGTCCATGCTTTCTATGGAAAATACCGCCAAGACTTACTAGAAAATGGTGTACAACTGTATGAATTCTTAGCAAATCCTGCGGCTGAAGCACTTAATGAGAACAATGAGGAAATCTCGAAAAAAGCCAAAGTCAGCATCAAAGGATTAAGCCGTTCTAGCCTGCATGCCAAGCTTATGACGATTGATGAAAAACAGGTTTTTATTGGCTCGTTTAATTTTGACCCACGTTCTGCCAACTTAAATACCGAAATTGGTGTTTTACTCAACAGCCCGCCTTTGGCAAAGGCTGTGCATCAAACAATGGATCAAAATTTGAGTAAATATGCCTATAAACTGGTTCTGGATGCCAACAAAAATATTAACTGGCAAATTAAGCAGGCCGATGGCTCAATCAAGACTTATACCACAGAGCCGAAAATGAACTGGTTTAAACGTGCAGGTATTAAAGTCATTTCATGGCTCCCGATCGAAGGCTTTATGTAAGCCTTCAACTTCCCATCGCGCTCGCTTGAGGTTTCAATACCTTTTGGTGTAAGTCAGCCAAGCCTTGCACCATCTTTTGTTGTACCAAGGCTGTTAAGCTATCGACTGTATGACCTGCAGTACAAATTGCAGGTAATGCAACCAGATGTGCTGTAACTTGAGGCATCTCCAAGACTTTTTGGACGTGTTCGGCAAAACCAATATTACCAATAAAAGGCGAAACTTGGTCGAGCCCGCCCTGCTGATTGACATAACAAATTAAACAAATTTGGACATCGCGCTGTGCTTCAATTGCAGCCCCTAAAATACGCCCATGGACTTTTTTTACTTTAGAGCCGTCAGTAGTTGTCGCTTCTGGAAAGAACAGCACAGGAATGTCTTGTTTTAAAAATTCAGTAATTTGTTCACGGATCTTGATTGAATCCCCCGACCCACGTTGGATAAACAAGGTTCCACCACTTTTTGCAAGTTTGCCGAACACAGGCCATTTTTCAATTTCAGCTTTGGCTAAAAAAAACACCCGTGCGCCAGAACCCAAAACAGCCACGTCTAACCATGAAATATGATTACTCACCCAAAGTGCAGGTTTACGTGGAATATCGCCATGTACATGCACATCAATGTTAAAAACTTTGCAGAGTCGACGACAAAAATACTGCACGTAGCGGGTATTTTGAGGATTATTAATGTCTTTATACAAGCCATGTCGATAAACCAAATAAAAACCCTCAGAAACGGCACCGAGTCCCGTTACTAGCTTCTTGCTATACAACGCAAGTTTTGAGAGTCCACTTAATGATGTTGTTTTTATTTCAGTATTTGATTGCATAGAGGATTCACTTGGCACAGCTTTATTCAACAGTTAATCATTGATTACAACTCATTCTATACTGATCTTAACTTACTTGCATTGATCATAAAAACCGAAAGACTAGATGATTATTTTCAATTTTAATCGTTTAAATAAATTAATTACAATAATTCAATCGAAATATCAAAACAAGGTTCTCCCATGAATGATCAAATGAATCCTCCTGCTGCACCCTTAAATCCCGTTCAAGCATTTAAATTTATTCTTGGGTTAAGCATCTTATACTTTGGAAGTTTGGTTCTTTTGGTACAGCTCTTTTGCACCATGTAAAGCCACGCTATAACTATTTCGCTCAAGCTGAGTAAATTCATCTACACTAGAGCTTTCTAGGTGCGAGATTATATTGAGTGGAATATTTTGAACAGAAACAAGGTGGCGAAAAAACGATTTTAGTCAGTGTTGCCATCCACATTCTGGAAGATCTTGATGCAGAAGAGTTTCGCTTACTTGCCAAGTCGGCAGGTGCAGAAATTCTAGAGCATATTCACGCTCAAAGATTCAAACCTGACCCTAAATATTTTATTGGTTCAGGCAAAGCTGAAGAAGTAGCAGCACGTGTGGAAGAGCTAGAAACAAGTTTGGTGATTATTGACCATGCACTAACCCCCAGTCAGGAACGCAACCTGAGCCGCATTATCAAATGTCGCGTCATTGACCGCACCCGCCTTATTTTAGATATCTTTGCACAGCGCGCACGTACTCATGAAGGTAAACTTCAAGTCGAATTGGCTCAACTTGATCACTTGTCTTCTCGACTAGTCGGTACAGGGATTAGTCTCGATAGCCAAAAAGGTGGGATTGGGCTTCGTGGACCAGGTGAAACTCAACTCGAAACTGACCGTCGTTTACTTCGTGTTCGTGTAGGACAACTTAAAGATAAATTAGAGAAAGTACGACAAACGCGAATCCAAGGTCGTGCAGCACGCCAAAAAGCTGCTATTCCAACCGTTTCTTTAGTCGGTTATACCAATGCTGGAAAATCGACTCTATTTAACACCCTCGCCAAATCTGATGTTTATGCAGCAGATCAGCTATTTGCAACCTTAGACCCCACTCTAAGACGTTTAGACTGGGATGGTATTGGCCCTTTGGTCTTAGCCGACACTGTAGGCTTTGTACGTAACCTTGCGCACGCCTTGGTCGAATCTTTTAAAGCGACACTAGAGGAAACCTTAGAAGCCAGCCTACTGCTGCATGTAATTGACTCCAACAGTCCAGATTTGATGGAACAAATTGAAGCCGTTGAAAAAGTGCTCAAAGAAATTGGAGCCGATATTCCTATCCTTCGTGTTTATAACAAAATTGACCAAAGTGCTGAACAAGCCAAAATTATCTATGCTGAACCCAATGTCCCTGAGCGTGTTTATGTGTCAGCACATACGGGCGAAGGACTCAATCTACTGCGCCAAGCAGTACAAGAGTGCTTAATGGGACAAATTCAAAACTTTGACGTTCTGCTCAAGCCAGCCTATGGCAAATTGCGCAACCAATTGTATGCCCTGAATGTGATTCAATCTGAAAATTATGATGATGAAGGAAATCTTCACCTACAAGTGTACATTGCACCACATAAACTGGAACAACTGATTAAACAAGCACATTTACCAATTGATGAAATTTTAGGTTTGAAAGCAAAACAATTTCATCGTGAACTCGAAGAATTTGAAATCAAAAACTAAATCGGTTAAAACGTGATAAGTAAAATGTTAATGACAGAACAAAATGGAATGGATAAAAACGGTTGATTGGACCGCATGGATCGGCACGGTTGCCCTCATCGTTCTCTTTCGAGAATCTGCTGTATGGGTCACGGGGTACTTTGGGCACCCCGAAATGGGCAATTTACTTGGACTCATTAGTTTATTGATCGTGCTGTTAGGTTGGCGGAAATTCAAAAAAATTCCAGCACGTTTGGTCGATACCAACAATAAAATCATGAAAGAAAGTGCTTTCGCCTTTCTGCCCATTAGTGCAGGTTCCTTGCTGATGATGACCCATTTAGGTCACGAAATCCCAATGTTTTTGGTGGTGCTGTTTGTCAGCACACTTATCCCACTTTGGGTTTATGCCAAAATGTCTAAGAAATGGCTTTAGGAGAATGCTCATGATTCCCATCATTTTCGGTTTTTTCCTGACTTTAGTTGCTTATTTACTGGCAAAACCAATCAATAAAAAGTTGCCACAGATTCCAATTATTGTGATTGGCATGTGTTTTGTGATTGCACTTCTCTTCCTCCTCAACATTCCTTATGAGCAATATATGGCGCAGGTGAATCCTGTTTTTAATCATTTGCTCGGTTATGTCACTGTTGCACTGGCTATTCCTTTAGCGTCCATGCGTTATGACGACCTTCCTCTCAAAGCAGTGGTTGGCATCTTAGTTTTTGCAAGTATTAGTGCGGTCGGATTGCCTATGGGTTTGGCTTATTTACTGCATTTATCTGATCCGACCATCATGGCTTTTGCCACACGTGCTGTCACCACTCCAATTGCGATTAATATCGCAACACTCCTCCATGCACCCATCAGTCTCGCGATTTTAATTGTGATTTTATCTGGAGTCATCGGTGCCGCATTCTCTCCACTAATTTTAAAACATATCAATGATGAACGCGCTTCAGGGTTAGCACTCGGTCTTGCCGCACATGCTATTGGAACAGCCCAAGCATGGCAACGAGGCAGTATTGCAGGGCGCTATGCTGCCTTTGGAATGGCAGTCAATGCTGTGTTTACTGCAATATGGTTACCGTTGTTTATTCTATACTTGCAAAAAATGTGATATGTTCCTCACATAAACAATTGTATTGTTTAAAAAATCAACTTATGATGAGTTTGTCGTTTATTAAATGATAAAAGGATTTTGTTCATGAGCAAATTGACACTTGCAATCGCACTCGCTACATCTGTCATTGGCAGTGCAGCTTTTGCTGAAGATATTAGCGGTACGTGGAAAAACATTGATGACAAAACTGGATCATCGAAAGCCATCCTAGAAATCCGTCAAGAATCAAACGGGACCTATACCGCTAAAGTTGTTAAAGTGACCCCTCGTCCAGGCTATACCCCCAAAGAACATTGTATCAATTGCCCAGCACCATATACCAATAAACCCATTTTAGGCATGGATGTCATGAAAGGGCTCAAACACAATGGTGATACCAATTATACAGGTGGAAAAATTATCGACCCGTTGTCAGGAAATATTTACAGTTGCAAAGCAAAACTTAGCTCGAATGGTAAACGTTTAACACTTCGAGGATATGTGGGCATATCTGCACTGGGTCGTAGCCAAACATGGATCCGTGAATAATTGCGACTTAATGCTCGCTAACGTGTGGCTATCATCTGTAAAATCATACTATGTTGAGATTTAACAGCTAAACGATGAGTAAATTATACATTTTCAAAACTTAGACTGATCATTTTAAATTCAATGAATAATAAGGTTTCAGCTAAGTCTGTATAATTTTTCCATTTTTTTAAAAGGCATATGCCTATTCTATATCCAACGACCATAAGCAGTTTGCCTTATGCTAACTGCTTATTTTTCTGTGTCTTGGATATTTTTGTGAAATTATAGAGAACCTTATATGAAAAGTAAGTTTTTTATCGCGGGATTAACATTGTCCATGCTTTGCGGGGGAGCATTTGCACAGGACTTAACAGGGACATGGCAACAAATTGATGATAAGTCAGGCTCGCCGAAAGCCATTATTGAAATTCGTAAAGAGTCCAATAACACCTATACTGGAAAAATTGTTAAAATTACGCCACGTCCTGGATATACACCTAAAGAATTTTGTGTAAATTGCCCATCGCCTTATACCAACAAACCCATTTTAGGCATGGATATTATTAAAGATTTGAAGCACGTGGACGGCACCAACAACTATGAAAAAGGTCGTGTGATTGATCCATTATCAGGCAAACTCTATGATGCCAAAATGAAGCTGAATGCCACAGGAAAGCGACTTTCCCTACGTGCATACATTGGTGTTTCTGCCTTAGGTCGTAACCAAACCTGGTTAAGAATTGACTAAGAATAAAAAAGCCACGAACTTCGTGGCTTTTTTAATGCATGGGCTATTGAACTGGATTATCAACGGCAAATAAGCTCTCATCTTCTAAACGATAAGCCATTAATTGATGCCCCCAGACACAACCGCCATCTACATTTTGAATCGAGTCCGAAATAGTTTTGCCTTGTAAAGCGGCCCAGTGACCAAACACAACTTTATGGGTTTGCGCTGCTTGCGAAGCGAATTCAAACCATGGTTTGAACCCTTCAGGCATTGGGTCGCTGAGCGAGTCTTTAAAACTAAACTCCAAACGCCCAGCACTATCAGTTAAACGCATACGGGTCAAATAATTCACGATACAGCGTAAACGCGCGTTGCCCGTGAGTTTATCCGACCATAAGGTAGGTTCTTTGCCATACATGTCTTTTAAAAAGGCATCGACAACATCAAAATCATCCGCTGCAATGACCGCCTCAACTTCTGCCGCCAAAGCAGCAGCCTGTTCTGCTGTCCAGTTAGTTGGAATGCCTGCATGCGTCAGAATTGTCGTTGCATTTGGAAACACACACAAGGGCTGTTTCCGCAACCAATCAATCAAATCATCACTATCAATCGCATCAATCACATCACGAATGTTATCTTTATCTTTGATGGTTTTAATGCCACGTGCAGCCGCCAGCAAAGTTAAATCATGATTGCCTAAAACTGTTGCAGCAGCATTACGCTCTACTAATTTTTTAATAAAGCGTAAGGCACCCAATGAGTTTTCACCACGGGCAACCAAATCCCCTGCAAACCAAATAAAATCTTGGTCAGGATCAAACTGAATGGTCTTTAGCAAGGCTTTGAGTGCTTCAAAACAACCCTGCACATCACCAATGACATAATTGTATCGAATCTCTGCACCTGCCACCTTAAGCCACCATTTGATCTGCTAATGCCACAAATTGAGCCAGTGTTAAAGTCTCTGGGCGCGCCATCGGATCAACACCTGCTTGTTCAAAGCCATCTTCAACCAACATACCTTTTAAGCTATTACGCAAAGTTTTACGGCGCTGGGTAAAGACATGCGATACCAACCGTGCCAAAGCTTTTTCATTTTTTGCCACAATCGGCTTAACTGCATACGGCTCTAAACGGAACACCGCAGAAGTCACTTTAGGTGGTGGGTTAAATGAACCCGGCGGTACTTCAAACAAGAACGTAGGTTTACAGAAATACTGAATCATCACCGACAAACGACCATACTCTTTGCTATTTGGAGCAGCCGTAATACGATCCACCACTTCTTTTTGTAGCATAAAGTGCATGTCTTTAACTTTGTCACCAAACTCCAAGAGGTGAAACAAAAGTGGCGTCGAGATGTTATACGGCAAATTACCCACAACCCGTAAAGGGCGACCATCTTCAAATAGATTAGTGAAGTCGTACTTCAGTGCATCCGTTTCAATAATGGTTAAACGTTCAGGATGTGGCACACGCCCCGGTAAACCTGCCGCCAAATCACGGTCTAATTCGACCACCGTGAGTGCGTCACATTCGCCAATCAATGGAGAAGTTAAGGCTGCCAAACCCGGGCCAATTTCCACAATGTTATCCCCTGAACGGGGTGCAACTGAACGTACAATCTTGGCAATCACACGTTGGTCATGTAAGAAGTTTTGCCCAAAACGCTTACGCGTATGGTGCCCTTCATCTTTA
>NZ_DKIK01000171.1:0-2625 GCF_002454215.1 Acinetobacter sp. UBA6720 | reverse complement strand
CCGTTTGATGTTTTGGCAAGTTTGAAGGGTAAACTTAACTAATTTTTGTGTTATACTCTTCCGTATAAGACAACTGAATTTGTTCTGATCCATATTTTTTCGATTTGTAAGGAGCCATCATGGCCGTTCAGCAAAACCGTAAAAGTCGCTCTCGCCGTGACATGCGCCGTTCACATGACGCTTTAACCGAGAATGCATTAACTGTAGACCAAGCTACTGGCGAGACTCACCGTCGTCACCACGTATCTAAAGATGGTATCTACCGTGGTCGTCAATTATTCGCTAAAGCATCTGCTGAATAATTGTTGAAGCATTAAGCTTAAAGCTTAGTCGAAAAAAGGGGAGCGTAAAGCTCCCTTTTTTTGTGGGTGAATGTTTACCAACTCTGTTTTTGTTGTATTTGGCAATTACATCGACCTAAATTAAGTGTTAAATTTTCGCTCCATAAACGAGAGCAAAGACAAGAAAGGACTTTTTTATGTCTGCGAAACAACTTGATCAAGTCGCTCAGGCAACAAAAACAGCTTTTGTATTTCCTGGTCAGGGTTCACAAAAGGTAGGTATGTTGGCTGAATTGGCAGAACAATTTGCCAGTGTTGAAGCAACATTTGCAGAAGCCTCTAAAGCAGTTGGATTCGATTTGTGGCACATTGCACAATCTGGTGAAGGTTTAGATCAAACTGAATTTACTCAGCCTGTATTGTTAACCGCGAGCATTGCATTATGGCGTGTATGGTTAGAACTTGGCGGTGTTGTACCTAAGTATCTAGCAGGTCACTCATTGGGTGAATATAGCGCTTTGGTTGCTGCAGGCAGTTTAAGCCTAGGTGATGCTGTGAAGCTGGTAAACTTACGCGGTAAGCTCATGCAAAGTGCAGTACCTCAAGGTAAGGGTGCAATGGCGGCTATTTTAGGTTTAGACGACGCACAAGTTGTTGCTTTATGCCAACAGGTTTCAGACCAAGCTGAAGGTTCAGTTGAAGCTGCAAATTATAATGCACAAGGTCAAGTGGTCATTGCGGGTGAAAAAGCCGCAGTTGAAGCAGTCATGGCTTTGGCGAAAGAAAATAGTGGCAAAGCGATTGCATTGCCTGTTTCAGTGCCATCTCACTGTTCGTTGATGAAACCTGCTGCGGAACAGTTCGCACAAGCTTTGGAACAAACTGCCATTGAGCTGCCTAGCATACCTGTAATACAAAATGTGAGCGCGGAAATTGCGATAGATGTCGCTCAAGTACGCCAAGCACTTACAGCTCAGTTATATGAGTCTGTACAGTGGACCAAAACCATGCAGTTTATTCAGGATCAAGGGATCCAATATGTTGCAGAGTGTGGTCCAGGTAATGTTTTGGCAAACTTGGCGAAACGTTTACCAAATATCGAAAAAGCTTTTCCACTTGATAGCAAATCACGTATGGAAGATGCACTCAATGCCATTTTAGTGGCTGAAGGAAAAATTGCATGACACAGGAACGCAAAGTTGCACTCGTGACAGGTGCAAGTCGAGGGATTGGCGCAGCCATCGCTCAGCAACTGATTCAAGACGGTTATTTTGTTGTGGGCACAGCGACATCTGAGGCTGGCGCAGAAAAATTATCTGCAAGCTTTGGTGAGCAGGGTGCGGGTAAAGTACTTGATGTTCGTGACGGTGCTGCGATAGATGCGCTGGTGACAGACATTGAACAAAATTATGGTCCAGTTCTTGCACTTGTCAATAATGCAGGGATTACCAAAGATAATTTGTTACTTCGTATGTCAGAAGATGACTGGGATGATATTTTAAATATTCATTTAAAAGCCGTTTATCGTTTATCTAAACGTGTGCTAAAAGGCATGACCAAAGCACGTTTTGGACGAATTATTAATATTAGTTCTGTGGTTGCGCATTTTGCCAACCCAGGTCAGGCCAACTATTCAGCAGCGAAAGCTGGTATTGAAGCATTTAGCCGTAGCCTTGCAAAAGAAATGGGTAGCCGTCAAATCACTGTAAACTCGGTGGCACCTGGCTTTATTGCAACAGAAATGACTGATCAATTAAGTGAAGACATCCGTAAAAAAATGAGCGATCAAGTGGCCCTGAACCGTTTAGGTGATCCACAAGATATTGCCAATGCGGTGAGCTTTTTGGCATCAGACAAAGCAAGTTACATTACTGGTACGGTAATGCATGTAAATGGTGGTCTATACATGAGCTAATTGGCTGATGGATAAACTTTCAAAATTTTAAAGATTCAATTAAACTAACGGCATTAAAAACGCCACAAGCAATGAGGAGAATTCCTGTGAGCGATATCGAACAACGCATCAAGCAAGCAGTTGCAGAACAACTTGGTCTTAAGGCTGAAGAAATCAAAAACGAAGCATCTTTCATGGATGACTTAGGTGCTGACTCTTTAGACCTTGTTGAGCTTGTTATGTCTTTCGAAAACGACTTTGACATCACAATCCCAGATGAAGATTCTAACGAAATCACAACTGTACAATCTGCGATTGACTACGTTTCTAAGAAACTAGGTTAATACATATTGTTTCAGCTTTGCTGAATGGAAAAGCCACCCACTTGGGTGGCTTTTTTATGCCTTTCAAAAAACGCAAAGCGCATAACTCACCTTTAAAATCTGCTAT
>NZ_DKIK01000131.1:44609-76506 GCF_002454215.1 Acinetobacter sp. UBA6720 | reverse complement strand
TTGTAAATAAAAAACATACGAATCAATATATTAATTTTATTTAAATTGTCGGATTGTGGATTATTTTAGGGAACTCTCCGTTCACAAATGATGTTTTTTTATACTTGTTTAGACTTAAGTCCTGTATTTTACGCATGGATCTGGAAAAAAGGTATGATGAAGCTGAGTTAAATCAGGTTGTTTGACTTAACACAATGATAAATATGAAGGATTCAATAAAAATGAGTTTTGCACCGCAAATCAAGATTCCAGCAACCTATATGCGTGGAGGAACCAGTAAGGGCGTATTCTTTAAACTTGATGATCTTCCTGAAGCTGCGCAACAAGCAGGTCGCGTTCGAGATCAGCTTTTACTTCGTGTGATTGGTAGTCCGGATCCTTATGCAAAGCAGATTGATGGCATGGGAGGTGCAACATCAAGCACCAGTAAAACGGTGATTCTAGCCAAAAGCCAGCAAGCAGAACATGATGTTGATTATTTGTTTGGTCAGGTTTCAATTGATCAGCCTTTTGTCGACTGGAGCGGAAACTGTGGCAACTTAACGGCAGCAGTGGGCTCATTTGCAATCTCAAATGGTTTGGTCGATGCTGCGCGTATTCCAGAAAATGGCATCTGCACAGTCCGCATTTGGCAGGTCAATATTCAAAAAACTATTATTGCCCATGTACCTGTCACAAATGGACAAGTTCAAGAAACAGGTGATTTTGAACTTGATGGTGTGACATTTCCTGCTGCGGAAGTGCAAATTGAATTTTTAGATCCTGCCGATGATGGTGAAGATGGTGGTGCAATGTTCCCTACAGGGAATTTGGTCGATACTTTAGAGGTACCTGAGATTGGTCGTTTCCAAGCCACATTTATCAATGCGGGTATTCCCACGATTTTTTTAAATGCAGAAGACATTGGTTATACAGGTACTGAATTACAAGACGCAATTAATGGCGATGCCAAAGCTTTAGCACGCTTTGAAACTATTCGAGCTTATGGTGCAAAACAGATGGGGCTGATTCAAGATATTTCTGAAGCTGCCAGCCGTCAACACACGCCTAAAATTGCCTTTGTTTCTCAACCAAAACAATATGTATCTTCAAGTGGTAAAACCATCACAGCGCAGGACACGGATTTATTGGTTCGTGCACTGTCTATGGGTAAACTCCATCATGCCATGATGGGTACAGCAGCTGTTGCTATTGGCACCGCAGCAGCGATACCTGGAACCTTGGTTAATTTGGCCGCAGGTGGCGGTGAGCGCGAGGCAGTACGATTTGGGCATCCGTCAGGGACATTACGTGTAGGGGCGCAAGCGATACAAGAAAATGGTCAATGGGTCGTGAAAAAAGCGGTCATGAGTCGTAGTGCCCGCGTGCTGATGGAAGGTTGGGTCAGAATTCCTGCTGAAAGCATAGATTAATCCTATGTAAGCTATGTAAAAGCCTCTATGTTTAGAGGCTTTTTATATTTCTCCTAATTATAAAGTGCGAAAGGCTAAAACAATGAATTGGGGTGGGGAGTTTTGGATCTAATTTCTCAGAGCCATTTTTTAGCACAGTCGCTGTTTAAAACAGCCAAAAAGGGCTTCATATTGATCAGTATGCGAAATTTAATAGATTAGCGCATATTGTTTGAGGTTTCGGCGTAGAGAAAGCGGGCGGAAAGCAGTATGATGCCAACAGATCATGTTCATGTTTAACTCAGTGTAAACTGAGCTTTAAATCATTTTATTCTATTGTTATTCGAGGCGAATGTGTCAGTACTAACCGACGTATCAGCAAATGCGCTCCAACAGGCTCAACAACGTATTCACGATGATTTATTGACTGCACTGGATGCTTTTTCAATTCCTGAACCGTTAAAAAGTGCCGTGCATCATGCTGTAATGTTAGGCGGAAAGCGTGTGCGCCCCGCACTGTGCTATGCTACGGCCCATTTGAACCCAAACTCCAATTGGGCTGCTGTACGCCGTGCTGCTGTGGCAGTAGAGTTGATTCACTGTTATTCCTTGGCACACGATGATTTGCCATGTATGGACAATGACCTATTACGTCGTGGTCAGCCGACTTGTCATGTGGCTTATGGTGAGGATACCGCTTTACTGGCAGGTGACATTTTACAGTCTATGGCTTTTGAAATTCTAGCTAGCCGACTATTTGATGCGGGTCCTATGGTGGATCAAGGTATTGTATTAAAGCAGATGCAAATTTTAGCAACAGCCAGTTCTAAAATGGTGTGTGGTCAAGTCCTCGATTTACAAGCAGAAGGTAAGCGGGTTGATCAAACTGCACTAGAAACCATTCACCGTAATAAAACGGGTGCATTGATTTCAGCAGCAGTGATGATGGCTGCGGTCACAGTCTTTGAGGGTGGTGATCAAGCGATTCCAAAGTTACGTGAATATGCACAGGCGATAGGCCTCGCTTTTCAAGTACAAGATGACATTTTAGATATTACGTCAAATACAGATGTACTGGGTAAAACTGCGGGCAAAGATGAGCAAGTTGAAAAGTCGACCTATCCAGCTTTGATGGGGCTTGAAGCTGCGCAGAACTATGCGAAAACGCTACATGATCAAGCTTTTGCAGCGTTAGCTTATTTCTCAAGTGACGCGGCTTCCGAATTGAATCAAATTTCCCAATTTTTATTGGCGCGTCAAAGTTGACTTTGTGATTTAGCATAGTACTTATGAGTATGCAACCAAATCACATATCCCTCATTTGATTCGAGCTTACGTATACGCATAACCAACGATTAGTAGCCTGCTAAATTTCAGGTTCGAGCGTATTTGTGTTGCAAGTGTAGGGTTGAATCAGTATTTATCAGATGATTTATATAGCAAGGATGAGTTTTCTAGTAACGAACTTATTTGCTTAACTCACTTGCATATTTTTTCACATCTTGTAAATTAGGTATATCGGTCTACCTATATAAAGCATTATGAATACCAAAACAGCAAAACAGAAAATTTTAGATGCAGCTGCAATTTTGTTTTATAACGATGGCATTACAAATACTGGCATTAATACCATTACGGACAAAGCGAAAGTTGCCAAAATGTCTTTATATAATAATTTCCCGACCAAGTCGGATTTGATCAGTTCTTATATTGAAGCGCGGCATCAAGAATGGCTAGAGCTGTACGCTGTGCGAAACCGTGATGCACATACACCAGTGGATAAAATTATTGCGGTTTTTGAAGCCTACCAAGATCATGCTGAATTTGCCTATGAGAAGGGCTTCCGCGGATGCGGTTTGTTGAATGCTGCGGCCGAGTTTCCTGCACACAGTGCTGAGCGTTTGGCGGTGAAGCAGCATAAAGATGAAATTGAAAAGATTATCTCCACACAACTGGCGCTGTTGATTGAAGAGCCAGAGCGAGTACAGCAAATTGCTTTGATGCTGTCTTTTTTACTCGAAGGTTCAATTGCTCGTGCGGGGCTTGAGAGTTCCAGTGAAAAAGTTTTAGCTGTAACGCAAATGGTAAAAACGATTTTAGCGCGAGAGATCATAGCGTGAGTCAGTCTATTTCTGCTGTTCCAAATTATGGTTTCATTGCGGTTCTTCTAGCCGCTTTTTTGTGGGGAACTACAGGGACGGTGGCATCCTTTGCACCTCATTTGAGTCCGCTGACAATTGGGGCTGCCGCGATGGGTGGTGGTGGTTTATTACAAGCACTGTTAGCACGTAAAAGTATCATCAGCCATCTGCCACACATCAAAGCCAATAGTGTGATGCTTAGTGTTGGTGTGATTTCCGTGTTTGTTTATCCTCTGGCTTTTTATTCGTCGATGCACTATGCGGGGATCACTATTGGCACAGTGGTTTCGATTGGCACAGCACCATTATTTACTGCGCTTTTAGAACGGGTGTTTGACAGAAAACCACTTTCCATGGCGTGGTTGGTGAGTTTTGTTTTGGGGGTAACGGGGGTGGTATTGTTGTCTTTGGGAGAGTCGCATACTACAGCAAATACAGAAGGCTTATCTCAACATAGACAGATATTGGGTATCGGCTTGGGTGGAGTGGCAGGCTTAACTTATGCTTTATATTCTTGGGCTGCAAAAAGAATGATTGACCAAGGATTAGATGCAAAAGCCACTATGGGAATGATTTTTGGACTCGGTGCTTTATTATTAATTCCAACTTTATGGATGACAGGCTCAAACTTGTTTGAAGAAAACATCAACCTGTATGTCGTTGGTTATATGATGCTTATTCCGATGTTTTTGGGTTATGTCTTGTTTGGTTATGGTTTAAAAACCGTGCCTGCCAGTAAAGCCATTACCTTAACGTTATTTGAGCCTTTGGTGGCTGCGGTATTGGCAATCCTGTTGGTGGGAGAGCAAATTGCACCAATTGGCTGGTTCGGGATGTTGCTAATTTCGATTTGCTTGGCACTGCTGAGCAAAGCAAAGTAAGTTTTTTAAAGTAGCCTGAAACAAAGAACAGCACTCAGTCATGCTATTGTAAATTTTTAGCTTCAGAAATTTACTGGTGTATAAAACATTTTAGCCGAGTGTTGGAAAAGCCGATACCCATTGATGCTTAGTTGAGCTAAGCATCAAGATGTGTACGGTAAATTTTATGATGCTTTATCCATAATTATAGATATTTCAAAATACGGATATGCTTGTTTTTATGTTTAAAAGCGGAGAATTTCAACATCAAAGGATAAAGTGCCACAGTCAAAATAATTGAGATCAGCCAAAGGGTAGAAACGTGATCTACACCAAAATATTCACCATGAGTTTTGCCAAATAGTGCGAGGGCAATGAGATAGAGGGCTTTAAGTGCATATAAATGGACGATATAAAAGAACATAGGTACGGAACCAAATACAATCAAGGGCTTGATCCAACCTTTACTTTCAAGTTTTTGAAGTAACACTAACAGGACTAGCCCTAGCCCGACATTCCATAAAATAAACAGTAGTGATGGTGGGTACTTGGTCAGATTCATAAAACTCATAACAGTTTCAATATTGGTCGGCATGCTAGACCATGCTTGATCACCATAGATATTGAGCATTCTTAAAACGATAAATAAAGCAACACTGCCAAGTCCGAAGAATAAGAGGGTTTGATTTCTTTTTGTGATGTCTTGAGTCGTATTAAATATGCTATAGCCGATACAATAACCCAAAGTAATCACGCCAACCCAAGGTAGTACAGGGTAAGAGGTTCTAAAACGAATTAGATCTCCAAACTCAATCCAACCGCGTTCATGCAAAATAAACCAAAGGTTCTGTACGATAGGCAGATGTGGAAATGACACTTGATCGAGTAAATTATGTCCAAAAATAATGCTGAGACTGATCACCCAGAGCCATTTTTGCGACAAGCCAATTAAGCCCGCCAAGGCCACCATACTTAAACCGATAGCCCAAATTACCTGTAAATAGATGACATCGGGCGGGAACTGTCCTGTCCAAGCGAAATTAATCACAATCAGTTCGAGAAAAATCAAGAAGAGTCCACGCTTGAGTAAAAATTCGCGAGTCATTTGAACGCTGTTGTTTTTTGCTTGATAGAGATAAGCCGATAGACCCGTTAAGACCACAAAAACAGGAGCACATAAGTGAGCCAAAATTCGGCTAAAGAACAGGGGTTCTTCAGTGCCAGGGATTAGCATCGGGTCGGGGACTTGTTGATGGAGATAAAAAGTTTCTCGGACATGATCGACCATCATGATCAAAATGACGAGTCCTCTGAGGGCATCAATGGCTTGTAAACGTTGTGAAGGTGTAGACATAAATAAAGTTGAAAATGTTGTTATGGTATAATGTAACATTTGTTTTAATTCTTTGTAACTTAAATATCATCATTAAAACTTATATGTATGAACTAAATGGATTATTTAGAACGAAAATTTTTCTATTATTTTTTATAGACGACTGGTCTATTATTGATTTATAGTGTGGACATGAAACGATCAGACAAAAGTGAAGCCACACGACAACATATTTTAAATAGCAGTTTCGAACTGGTATTACAGAAAGGTTTTGTTGGCGTAGGCTTACAGGAAATTCTCAAAAACTGTGATGTGCCGAAAGGTTCATTTTATTATTACTTTGCTTCAAAAGAGGCATTTGGCTGTGCGCTTCTGGAACAGTACCTTGCTGACTATAAAGTCAAAATTGACCAACTGATGCAGCAAGAGCAAGGATGTGCTTATGCCCGTTTGGTTGCGCTTTGGCAGGCATGGATTGATAACCCATCTCATATTGAAAGTGATGTTGAACATCATAGCGATGGGGGATGGGCGCAGAACTGTCTGATCGTCAAATTGGCAGCAGAAGTCTCAGATTTATCTGAAGATATGCGTCGGATTTTGAACTTCGGGGTACGTAAGTTAACAGAACGCATATCAGGTCTAATCAAAGCAGGGCAACAAGACGGTTCAATTCCATCGCATATTGATGCTGAAAAGATGGCACAGACGATGTATCAGCTGTGGTTGGGCGCAGCTTTATTGGCAAGACTTGCACAAGATAAGCAGCCCCTATATTTGGCTATGGAAACTACTCAACAACTCTTACAACCCATCAAGGAATAAATAGATGCAAAGTATCATACATCATCATTTTGGTGAGCCTGTCGACGTATTGGAAGCAGCAGATATGCCAATGCCTGAGCCAAAAGCAGGCGAAGTGCGTATTAAAATGATTTTATCACCTATGCATAATCATGACGTGTGGACAGTGCGTGGTAGTTATGGCTATAAGCCGGCACTACCCGCGATTGGTGGTAGTGAAGCTGTTGGTGTGGTTGATGCACTTGGTGAGGGTGTGCAAGGTGTATCATTGGGTCAGCGTGTGGCAGTTGCAGCGGTTCATGGTAGTTGGGCGGAGTATTTTATTGCACCAGCACATGGCATTGTCCCTTTAACGGATACAATTGAGGATGAAACGGCAGCTCAGTTGATTGGCATGCCGATTAGTGCCTTGATGCTGCTTGAATTTGTTGACTTAAAAGCAGATCAATGGATGATTCAAAACACCGCCAATGGTGCCGTAGGGAAAACTGTGGCAATGATTGCAGCGGCACGTGGTCAAAAGGTAATTCATTTGGTACGACGTACTGAGGCTGTGGCTGAAATGCATGCTTTGGGCATTCAAAATGTCGTGGCAACAGACCAAGCTGATTGGAAAGCACAAGTCAAAGCTATTCATGCAAATCAGCCCCTGATGGTAGGGGTGGACTCGATTGGTGGAAAAGCCAGTGGTGAAATGTTGGCTCTACTGAGTGAAAATAGTCTCTTGGTGTCTTTCGGTAGCATGTCGGGAGAAGTGATGCAGATTTCTTCGGGAGATTTAATTTTTAAACAAGCGACCGTCAAAGGCTTCTGGGCAAGCGTGGTGAACAAAGAGTTGTCTTCTGAGCGTAAAAAAGCCTTAATTGTTGAGTTATTGACTTTAGCTGCCCAGAAAAAACTGTTATTACCTGTTGAAGGGGTGTTTAGTTTTACACAAATCAAAGATGCTGCCCTAAAAGCGACGCAAGGTGCGCGTCAGGGTAAAGTACTTTTGAAACCTTAATCATTTTTGACCTAGATCAGCGAAGTTGTTGATCTATCTATCATTCATAAAAATAAAGGATAAAGCGTATGGTGGGACAAGTTCTAATTGGCTTAATTGCACTGTTGCATGTGTATATTTTAGTTTTAGAGATGTTTTTATGGGATAAGCCCTATGGCTTAAAAGCTTTTGGCAATAGCCCTGAGAAAGCGCAGTTAACGAAAGTTATGGCTCAAAATCAAGGCTTATATAATGGTTTTCTGGCTGCAGGTTTATTTTGGTCATTATGCGCACCTGAAAGCTATGCACTTGCTTTGGCGAACTTCTTTTTAGGCTGTGTTTTGGTTGCGGGAATTTATGGTGGGCTAACCGCTAGTAAGAAAATTATTTACATTCAGGCAGTCCCTGCCATTTTGGCACTGCTTGCAGTGAATTTTCTTTAAGTCGATTGAGTAGTCACTTATTGGATACACATGGAAAAGCCAACGTGAAGACGTTGGCTTTTTTGATGTGTGGCTAGTTATTTTACTTCAGGTAAGTCAAACCAAATGACCTGAGCATCGTCCAGTGCTTTGATTTCAGTAACATCTATAAATGCAATCGCATCACCTGCATGGATTGTATGTTCAGCCACTTGGATTGAGCCAGAAATCACATGTACATAGTTAACATGTTGTGTGGCTTTAATCGAAAGGGTCTGATCTTTTTCAAGTACAGCCGTTTTCACTTCTGCATCTTGACGAATATGCATTGGTGCATTGTCGTTTGGACCACAAATCAGATGCCATTGGTTGGGTTGCTCATGCGGATCAAGACGAATCTGTTGATAATTTGGGGCTGCATCTCGTTCATTTGGAATGATCCAAATTTGTAGTAAATGCACTTGCTCATCACCTTGATTCATCTCACTGTGTTGTACGCCAGTACCTGCACTCATCAGTTGCCATTCCCCCGCAGAAATACCGCCATGGTTGCCCATGCTGTCTTTATGGGTAATCGTGCCTTTGAGCACGCAGGTTAAGATTTCCATATTGTCATGAGGGTGTTGTCCAAAACCTTGATGTCCTGCAATGAGGTCATCGTTGATAACACGTAGAGCACTGACGCCCATGTATTTCGGATTATACCAACTGCCAAATGAAAAGCTGTGTTTAGACTCTAGCCAACCAATATTGACATGACCACGGTCTTGGCTACGATGAATGAAAGCATCCATTTTGAACTCCAATCTTATTTTTAATCTATGGCGTAATTTTAGTGTTTTATATTTGTTGATGAAATGGTGAATTTGCAATGTTGCGTTTCAATATTGAAATGATAGCTCTGTCTTAATTTAGATCACAATACTGTTCGCGAAAATCTTTCCAAATGTAGTTTTTGCCTTGCGCATATTCAGCTAAAAATTGTTGATGTAGCTTCGGTTGGGCTTGTATCCAATTATTTCCCCATTTCACACCGAGTGGGGCCGCTTTATCTTTAAAAACAAAATAATCATCAAGGCAAGTACTGCTTTCAACGTAGAAGGCTGTATCTTGATCGTCGAGATAATTTTCGTAATTAATAGAATTGGGTGGGTTTTTTAAGAATACTTTATCACTGGCGGTGAGTAGAATTTTCTGTTCAAAGTGCTGCAATTGACCTTGTTTGTACTCATAGCGGGTTTCAATATTATAAGGATGTACGGTTTGATAGTCACCTGGGGACTTGGTGCTGTATTCCAGTATTGCGTTATTGTAATCTGATAAATCTTTATCCCATTTGGGGCCAAAACTCATTCCATCTTCAATAACAGGAGCCACGAATTGCACGCGGTGGAGCTGTTGACCATTCGTGTCGATTTCAATAATTTCGTAGCTGTATCGGTAGCGATTGTTGGCATAGATGGAGTTTATCTCTGCATTGGCTTTTAATTCCGCAGGGGTATAGGCATAGCGGGTACGAAAGATCAGAGCAATGTATTTGTCTGTTGGCATAATTGAAAATAGCTCATGGTCTTTGACGGTGTGTTTGAGCTGTGGTTGTAGAGTAATTTTTTTTCGATTTTCCGCATAAGCATCGCCAATAGCGAATATGGCTGAGTGCGGCTGGTTTAAATAAAACAGTTTAGGCTTTTGCCCTGTTCGAATCGCGTAATAGTGAATCGGAAATTTGCCTGCGATGACATAATAGCGTGTATTCAAAAGTGGCTCTCTGAGACGGTCTTGCTCTGGAATGTATTGGGGATGACGGATTTTTTCCTGATCCTCCAGACTGTCAAATGGGTTGTCAGATTCCACCGCATAAGCAGAAGCATCCACGCTGGTCACGATTTCCTCATCTAATTCAGCAAAAGTCGGTGTCGAAAGTGACAGTAAGCAAGCCAAAGGCATTATTCTTTTTAAAGTGTTCATCGTCATTTTTATGTTGTTATGATTGATAAAAAAGGTGTTCTCTTGAGAACACCTTTTTTAGCGTAAATACCTTAGAAAACCAATTATTCTAAGAATTTAACCGTTACACCTGGCTTCACTTTTTTACCTAGATCGTTCGCATCCCAGTTGGTCAAACGAATACAACCGTGTGAAGCTGTCTTGGAAATGGCCGATGGGTTTGGCGTACCATGAATACCAAATGATTTTTTACTTAAACCAATCCAGATATTCCCTACTGGGCCATTTGGACCTGGTGGTAAAGAAAGAGGTTTTAAGTTTTTACCTTGAACAAAGTTGCTTGGTGAGTAGCTATACCATGGATTTGGTGCAACACCTGTAACTTTATAGGTACCTGCTGGTGATGGCGTGTCCGAGCTACCGATGGTTGCAGGGAATGAACCGATCATTTGGTTGCGGCTGTTAAATAAATACAGCTGTTTTGCGCCTTTGTGCGCAACAATCAAGTGAATATCTTCTGGCACTTCATTACGAATGTTGGCAACGATAATTTTTTCGCCTGCTTTTTTGAAAGTTGCTTTTGGATTCAACTTTTTCAAAAAGTCTTCATCCATGTGGAACTTTTCACCGAACATTTCAGTCACACGCGTGTAATACAAACCTTTCATTTTTGACTGTAAGGCATAATCGTGTGGAATTGACGCTGCATAAGGCCCTTTCAGGTCTGCATCGGTGATAGTGTATTCAATAAATGCAGGTTTAGACCCTTGACTAGCAAGTAACGCATCCCAAGTTTCTTTGGTGAGCGTACCCGTTGCTTTTAAGCCACTCATTTGTTGGAAAGAGGCAATTGCTTTAAGGGTATTTTTACCGCTCATGCCATCAATTGCACCTGGAGATGCATGTGCATTGTTGAGCATGACGTGAGCACGTGCATAAACAGGAAATTGACCTTTACCAATATTGTCATACCAATCTGCACTGTTTAAACCATTTAAAGTCCACGATGCTTTTGCAGCAGCAGGATTCGTCGGGCTTGTTGTCGGTGCAGTCGTTGTTTTGCTTGGTGCAGCGCCAACGTCAGCAGTTTTATCTTCAGACTGTTCAAGTTGGTCTAAAGTTTGTGAAGCTTGGTTTAAGTCTGCTTGTTCTTTTGCTGTAATTTGAGTGTTTGCAACCGCAGTAGAAGCTGAAGCGACATCTGTTGCTAAAGGATCAATGGGATCTTGGACTGAAGTATCAATGATCTTTTTTGGCGTCAAGGGTTGTTCAGTAGTAGATGCAGCAAACGCTGTACCAGCAAGAATGCAACTTAAACTCATCGCGAGTATTGTGCGAACGAACATGTAATTCAACCTTAAGAATTATTCATTTACAAAGTAAAAACCAGCCAAGTATTACAGAAAAAAGATAGAGATGCAGTATTTGTTTTGTGTAAATATCTGTTTTAAGCATCAACTGGATCTAATTTTAGTGTGATGAGAAGTTATTAAAAATTCGACCTTTTTGTTATGATGGTGAGCAAATTTAATTGAGATGGGAAAGTAAATGACGACCCTTAAAAATGATCGTTTTCTACGTGCTTTATTACGTGAACCTGTAGATACCACACCCGTCTGGATGATGCGTCAAGCAGGACGTTATTTACCAGAATATCGTGAGACCCGTGCTCAAGCAGGTGATTTCCTCTCATTATGCAAAAATACTGAATTTGCCTGCGAAGTGACGCTACAGCCTTTACGTCGTTATGAGCTTGATGCAGCTATTTTATTTTCAGATATTTTAACTGTACCCGATGCTTTGGGTTTAGGGCTTTATTTTGAAGCGGGTGAAGGGCCTAAATTTCATAAAACGGTTCGCACTGAACAAGATGTGGCGAATTTACCTCAGTTTAATGCTGCATCTGATCTCGACTATGTCATGAATGCGGTCAAGACGATTCGTTCAGCCCTAGGTGGTCAAGTGCCATTAATTGGTTTTTCGGGCAGTCCTTGGACTTTGGCAACCTATATGGTTGAAGGTGGTTCAAGCAAAGATTTCCGTTTCACCAAGCAAATGATGTATGCGCAACCCGAAGTTTTACATGCGTTGCTCGATCGTTTAGCAGAGGCAGTAATTGACTATTTGAATGCGCAAATTGATGCAGGTGCTCAAGCTGTACAGATTTTTGATAGTTGGGGTGGGGCGTTAGCGCACCGTGAATATTTAGAATTTTCTTTAAAATACATGCAAAAAATTGTTGCAGGTTTAAAACGCGAAAATGAAGGACGTAAAGTACCTGTGATTTTATTCACGAAAGGCGGTGGTCAGTGGTTAGAACCGATGGTGGCAACAGGGGCTGATGCTTTTGGTCTGGACTGGACAACGCCATTAAATGTGGCTCGCCAAACGGTGGCGGGTCGTGCGGCACTGCAAGGTAACTTAGATCCTGCTACTTTATATGGTTCGCATGAGACCATCGTGAAAGCGACCAAAGCCATGCTAGATGATGCTTATGCAGATGGTGAGAAAACGGGTTATGTTGCAAACTTAGGTCACGGCATTACCCAGTGGGTTGATCCAATTAATCCGAAAGCCTTTGTCGATACTGTGCATGAATATAGTGCTAAATATCTCTAAGTTTCACTGGATCAATTTAATTAGGATTCATACGTGATCACAATTTTAAAATCATGTTTTGAGTTCTCATCTAAGGCAGCTTCGGCTGCCTTATTTGGGATATTATTGTTGTTGGCTTTCGCATTCACAGCAAGTATGGCAAATCAGGAATATTGGGGTTTTTTCCGTTATGACTATTTATTGTTCTATGCGGTGCTGATTCAGGTATGTTTACTGTATTTAAAACTTGAGTCTTGGGCCGAAGCCAAAGTGATTGCGCTATTTCACGTGATGGCAATGCTGATGGAAATTTTTTTGACCCATCCGCAGATTGCATCATGGCAGTATCCACATCCCGCCGTGTTTAAAATTCTCACCGTGCCGTTGTTTGCAGGTTTTATGTATTCGGCTGTGGGCAGTTTTTTTGCGCGCTCATTACGTCTTTATCATGTTTCTTTTGAATACTTGCCTCGTTTTTCCTCCATGTTGATATTGGCTGTGTTGTCTTATATCAACTTTATGTCCAAGTTTTTTATTCCAGATATTCGTTATCTATTATTTGTATGGAGTGTAGTGCTGTTTTGGAAAACCAAGATTGGCTTTGAGTTACAGCAGCATCGTTTTCAACTGCCGATGTTACCTGTACTTTTATTGTTGGCTTTTATTATTTGGATTGCAGAAAATATCAGTACATTTTACCAAATCTGGTTGTACCCAAGTCAAGTCGATGCATGGCATATGGTCGGTTGGGGTAAGTTAGGCTCTTGGTATTTATTGCTATTGCTCAGTCTGGTGTTGGTACTAAAAATTTTAGGGAAACGAGACCTGCGTGGCAGTTGGTCGTTATACCGCTAAAGCACATTTTTAAATATACACTTCACTTTAGTATAAATTGTTTTGCGTTATGCGCTTGTTACAGCTATCTTACAAGTGTGTAGCTCAAAATATACACAAACAATAGGAACAATAAAAATACTCGGAGATAATCGAGTCTGGAGAAACCTTATGTTGAAAAAAATGGCATTGGCTGCAGTTTTGGCCGTTGGTTCTACCGCTGCATTTGCAGATAAAGATGTAGGTTGTGGTATTGGTTCACAAATTTGGGAAGGGCAGTCTGGCAAAGTCGCTAAAATTTTAGCGGGTACCACAAACGGTCTTTTTGCTAACCAACTTTTCGGTATCACCTTTGGTACTTTAGGTTGTAGCGGTACAGGTACGGTGACTGCTCAGGCAGTAACATTTACCAATGAAAATGCAGAGTCTTTGGCACGCGATATGGCAGTCGGTGAGGGTGAAAGTCTAAATGTACTGGCTGAACTGCTCAATATTCAGTCTGAAGATAAAGCGCGTTTCTTTGAAGTATCTAAACAAAACTTCGCAAAAATCTATTCGGCTGAAAACCAAGATGCACTTCAAGTGTTAGCATCTTTACAAGCCGTTATGGCAACAGATAGCGTATTAAAAGCATACGTTTAATTGCACTATAAGACCCTGTCTTTAAGGCAGGGTTTTTCATATCTAAAAAGAAGAAGACTCAACTCTGCATGAAATCGCTTCTCCTCTTTTCCAGTGCGCTGTTTAGCACCACGATCTTTGCTCAAGCACCCCGCTCAGCAGAGTTTTATATTGAAAAAGCCCATCAGCTTGAGCTTGCCTCAAATGTGACTTGGCAACGTTTGATGTATGCGAATACTTCGGGAAATAGTGAAGTGACCTATCGCCCGTTCTTCTATAGCGAACACGGACAAACCCAACTCAAGCAAGAACTTGATGCAAATATTGTGGCACTTTTTACACAGGCTGCCGCGAATGAATCCATTCAGTGTCGCTTTCCTGCACGTTCAAAATGGCTCATAAGACAACTTGATATTGCATCGAATCAACTTCCTAAAGCATCCTGTCCTGAACTGGATGAATGGATTGGGCAAATTAAGCCGTATAAGGCGACTTTAATTTACGCCACAGACTTTATGGGTAATCCCAGTTCGATGTTTGGACATACTTTGTTAAGGCTCGATCCTAAAGACCAAAAACAACTAAACTTAGTCTCTTATGCGGTAAATTACGCAGCGACAGTGGCCAATAGCGACAGTTTTTCTTTTGCGTGGAAGGGATTAACTGGGCAGTATCCGGGTGAGTATTCGCTCATGCCATACTACCGAAAAGTGAAAGAATATGGTGATTTGGAAAGCCGTGATCTGTGGGAGTACGAGTTAGCCCTGACTCCTGAAGAAACCAAAACCATGGTTGAGCATATTTGGGAGCTCAAACATGTGCAATTTCCTTACTACTTTATCAGTGACAATTGTGCTTATCGTTTACTGGGTTTAATTGATTTGGTTCGTCCAGATATCAATTTACAACAGCAATTTAAAACCGCAGCCATTCCAGTTGAGACCATTAAGGCTGTGGATGACAATGATTTAATTGCAGAAAGTGCTTACCGTCCTGCCTTAGAAACTCAATTACTCGCACAGGCTAAACAACATGGACAGAGCTTGGCTGTGGCTGCAAATCATATTGTGCAATTAACACCTGCTCAAATGCCAACATTTTTAAATCAGTATTCTTTGGTTGATCAAGTGCGTATTTTAGAGATGGCTTACGATCATCTATATTTACAATTGATTGCGCAAAAAGTTACAGCAGAAGAGGCTCAGCCCCGCATTCGAGAATTATTGGGTTTGCGTAGTCAAATTGATTTGGAAAAACAGCGAAAAGTGGTTGAAACTCCCAAAGTAGATCCTGTCAAAGGACATCATGCACGGACTTTGCAACTGGAGGGAGGTAAGTTACAGGGAGACTCGTACTTCCAACTGAGTCATCGACAGGCCTATCATGATTTGATCGACCCACAAGGCGGTTTTCGTTTAGGCACACAGCTTAAGTTCCTCGCAGGTAGCCTAGAGTACCGTGATGACCGACTGAAATTGCAAGAGTTAAATTTGTTAGAAGTGAATGCTTATAGCCCATTAACTGCATTTAAAACTCCTTTAAGTTGGGGCTTTAATGTGGGATGGCAGCAAGAATCATTGGAGCGAAATGGTGAATTTAGTGAGCAGGATCAACACGGTGTATTCAATCTATCCAGTCAGTTTGGTTATAGTGTAGCAGACCAAGATCGCAAGCATTTATGTTATGTCCAATTGCAAAACCGGATTCAAGTTGGTAAAGCGCTAGAGCGTGATTGGCGAATGGGGATTGGACCAACATTGGGCTGTCAGAACATTTGGACTGAACATGTCAATAGTTTGGTACAGGTAGAATTGCCATATTGGGAAGATAGCCATCAATGGCAAGTCAGATTGAACACTCAACTGCAATATGTATTGAATCAGCAAAATGCATTACGGATTCATTGGCAGTATCAACAGCAAAAAGGCAAAGATTGGGATCAGACTGGGCTGAGTTATATCCGTTTTTTTTAGTACAACTTAGTTTTAGAGCTCCACGAATGGAGCTTTTTTTATGTCTAGAATCGCTGTTAAAACAAACAAATATCAGTGTTTGATTTTTATAAGACCTTGAAAGCTTACCTTGATGATGAAAATATGCATTAAAATTTGTTATATTAATCACATAAATTTCGAGCGATTCTCAAAATATATAAATAGGTAGGCTTTATGAATGATGAATGCATGGCTAAGTTGGCCGAGCAGTGGGGTAAAATTTGCCAACATTATTCAGTGAATGATCACATTAAAGCGCAAAATTTCATACAGCAGCATTCATTTGTATTGGTCAATGAATTTTATCGCAATATTGTTTTGGAGCCTGAAGCGGCTGATTTCTTTAAAGATGACATTATTCAACAACGCTTAAAAAACAGTTTAAACCAATGGTTGATTGAAAGCTTTGATGTAGCTTTGAATCAAGCTTATTTTACTGCAGTCGAAAAACAACAAAAAGTGGGACAGGTACATGCGCGGGTAGGCATTCCTTCATGGTTGATCATGCGTGGTATTCGTGAGATTGAAATCAAGATTTTGCAACTACTAGATGAACTTCAGCTCAAAAACAGTCATCAAATGCTCAGTTATATGCTGCAAATTATGGGTTTTGCCACTGAAATTATGTGTAGGTCTTATGAGGCAAATACCGAACAGAGCCATGAAGTAAAACATAGCTACCGTTTATTTTCTGCAATGCAAGATGTAGCCGTGCAAAAAGATAAGTAGCGCAGTATTTTACTCGATTGGGAAAATGAGTTGATGTTCAAGGTTTTTTCCGAGCATCCGCAGTTACAGCATATTGCTTTGTCCAAGTCTGAGTTTGGTTTGTGGTTTGTGCATAAGGCCGCGTATGCGTTCACAGGTGCAGAACAGGTTGAGACTATTATTGGTTTGATTCAGCAAGTAGATGCACTGAATTTACATGTACTTGACTGCCAGGATCAAACACAAAAGATCGAGCGTATTCAAGACATTCGTGAAATGAACCGACAGATTCAGCACTTGGTCGATCAACTGTTTCAAGTGACTGAATATATAGACTCAGGTAATGACTCTCTGACTCAGCTTCTTAATCGCCGTTATTTAAGTACAATTGTATCTCGTGAAATTAATTTTGCTCGTAGAAATGATGCACCTTTAAGTTTGCTGGCGATTGATGCAGATTATTTTAAAGGGATCAATGATAAATATGGCCATACCGCAGGGGATTTGGCCTTACGTTTTATTGCTGAAGTCTTGTTGGATGTGGCGAAGGGGAGTGACTACGCTTTCCGAGTTGGCGGTGAAGAGTTTTTATTACTTTTGGTTGACAGTAATCTCCAAAGGGCTTCGGATGTTGCTGAAACGATTCGTAGCTGTATTCAAGAGACATCCATTCGAACGCCTTTAGGACAAAGCTTTAGCTTTACGGTGAGTATTGGTTGCACCATTTATAATGGTCATCCTGATTATCAGCGCTTTTTAGACACCGCTGACGCAGCACTGTATACGGCTAAAAATAATGGCCGTAACTGTATTCATGTAAGTGAAAAACTTTTGAGTGTTTAAGGTATAGGCTAAAAAACTCAGAACACAAAACAATTTTAAGTCGTTTCTTGAGGCACTTATACCTCAACAATTACATAGTATTTTTTGACAGCTTCAACGACTTCAAATGTGCCAATAAAACTTGGTGGAATAATGCCTGCCTGTCCTGCTTTTACTTCAATGACGTTTTGTGTGTGGACATCATGAATACGGACACATCCCTCCATGACTTGAAAGAATTCTTGTTTATTGTCTGCAAAGTGAATATTCCATGCCCCAACTTCACAATGCCAAATTCCGCAAGCCATATGCGGATGTTCATATAGGCTGTAGGTTTGGCGTTCAGGATTTCCTTGCACTAAACGGTCTGGACGTGGAAAATCAATACTGTGTTCGCCTTGGGTTAAACCATGACCTGCTAACCAAATTACTGACATTGTTCATTTCTCTAAACAAAAAAGAATCATGTGATAAGTTTTGCATAAAAAAGCCCCAACATCTGTTGAGGCTGAATACCGCAGAGATTAATAACTTTCAGGAACTGCACTTAAAAACTCGCGACGTTCTTCTTTATTGGTTTTAAAGTCGCCAATAAAAGAAACCGTACGAGTCGTCGATTCTTGCTTACCAACACCACGCATCATCATGCACATATGAGCTGAGTCAATCATAACAGCAACACCACGTGCACCTGTCACTTCTGCAACCGCTTCTGCAATTTGTTGGGTGAGGTTTTCTTGGATCTGTAGGCGACGTGCAAACATTTCGGTAATACGTGCAAATTTAGACAAACCAAGTACATGGCCTTCAGGCAAATACGCAATATGTACGCGACCATAGAACGGTAGTAAATGATGTTCGCACAATGAATAAAATTCGATATTTTTAACCAATACCATTTCACGGTTGTCCGATGGGAAAACCGCATTGTTGGTCACTTCTTCTAAGCTTTTGCTATAACCAGACGTTAAATACGAAAAAGCTTTAGCAGCACGCATAGGCGTATCGAGGAGACCCGGACGATTTAGGTCTTCACCAACGGCAGTTAGAATGTTAGCGTAGGATTGCTGCATAGACATAAGACGTGTTCACTTACACTGATATTGAACAAGGACGGCATTGTAGCAGAAAACTATTGCAATGCCTTGTTTTGGACTAAAATCCGATTACTGTTTAAACTTTGGATTTTTCTCGCTGCGTTTAAGTAAGACTAAAACAGCACCAGTACCACCTTGTTTTTCTGGAGCGCTTACAAAAGCGAGGACATCACGGTGTTGGCGTAGCCAGCCATTCACATAGGTTTTTAAAATGGCTTCTGGACCTTTACCATGTACAATTTTAATCACATTTTGATTTTCATCTTTCGCCATTTGAATAATTTGCAAGACAGCCACACGTGCTTCTTCAACGGTACAACCATGCAAATCAACAGCTTCAAACCAGCGGATGTTACCTGCTTTTAAGTCTTCAAATACTTTATGTTGTAGCGTAGCAATACGATAACTGAGCGCTGCTTGGCTCGCTACAGGGTTGAGCATCGCTTGAGTATCGGACAGCTCAGTTGCATCAGTTTGCATTGGACCTTCGGCTGCCGCACGTTTAGCTAAAGTTTGTGCATCCATTTTTTTCTTTGGATTTTTTTCTATTTTGGCAATATTTGCAGTCTCCATTTTCTGGACACCGTGCATTTGTTTTTGAAACAACGCGAAATCATCTTCTGGCTCAGCTTGAGCGACTTGAGCTTTGGCTTCAGACTGTTTGATGGCAGTCGAATGCGGATTGGTGATCTGCTTTTTAAAGTCTTTCAGTAAATTAAACTGCTCTTTAGAAAGCGATGAATCGTGTTTGCTCATAGGGTCAGAAAAATACGCAAAATAAGGAATCAGACAGTAATTATAGTCTGAATTTGCAATGATTTGAACTGAATTGCACTTATAGGGAATAGTAATCAATTGAAGGGAAAATGATAGGTTATTTTAAAAACATGAGATTAAGTATCGCTTTTATCAGAGGCTGAAAATCATTGAATCTAAGTCAATGTTGTCCCGATAGGGCTCAACACATGACTTAGATTCAAGTTTGGCGTATTGCTTCTACTTTAAGTGGGGGCAACTTAGCTTGCGTGTAAACGACTGATGATTTTATCGAGCTTTTTATCAATTTGACCACGATATACATCAGGCAAAACACGTGAAATTTTTGCAAGTATACGGGCTTGAGTGCCAGGGATGATCATAAATTGAGAAGATAAAATTCCATCGTAAATTTCTGCGCAGGCTTTTTCAACGGGCATGCTACCTCCGAGTTGCTTTAAGGCTGCTGTAATTGGAGAACCATTTTTACGTTCCTCTGCCACGAGCGGCGTATCCACTTCTGGTGGACAGACTACAGCGACATCAATATTTTGACTGCGAAGTTCCATACGCAATACTTCAGCCAAGCCAACCACCCCAAATTTAGAAGAGCAGTAGCCTGTATAGCCATAGCAACCGACTAAACCTGCAGCAGAGGCAATAAACACCAGTTTAGGGTGTTTACCTTGTTGAACGGCTTGCTTGAGATATGCTAATGCAGCATGGGCTACGTTTCGGCTCCCGACAAGGTTGATGTTGATCTGACGTAAAAACTCCTCAGCACTCATGTCTTCAAAGGATTTGGCAACCACGATTCCAGCTGAGTTAATCAGTAGATCAGGCGGACCAAAGGCAGTAACGGCTTCTGCAAATTTTGCCTGTAGGGTATTTTCATTTTGTACATCAATTTCAAATCCACATACAGCAGGTGAGCGTTTTTGTAAGTCAATAACCGCTTCTTCAATCCCTGTATGAGCAAAAATACATACTTGATAGCGGTCTTGAAGTAAGCGTTTGCTGAGTTCAAGACCGATACCACTACTGCCGCCAGTAACCCATGCTGTTTTCATATTCTTTTTCATTTCAATCTCCTGATGTGTATTTTAATTGTTAGGGCGATCAGATCACTTCACTTGGGAGTAATGCATCCGCAAACAGTGTACGAAGTTCAGCTTTTACAATCTTCCCCGTACCATTAATGGGTAAAGCATCCACAAAAATGACTGCATCAGGAATCTGCCAACGCGCAAGTTTATTTTCAAAATAGGCCCGTGCTTCTTCTTCGGTTAGCGTTGAGTTTTCTTGTTTCACGGCAATTAGAATTGGACGTTCATCCCATTTTGGATGACGCGCGGCAATCGCTGCTGCCATACGAATTTCAGGGTGGCCGACGGCAATATTTTCAATTTCAACTGAAGAAATCCACTCACCGCCTGATTTGATCAGATCTTTGGCACGGTCGCAAATGGTCATATAGCCATCTGCATCAAGGGTAGCGATGTCGCCTGTATCAAACCAACCATCTGCTGTGGTGGCACTTTTTTCTTGATTGAAATAGTGATCAACAATCCAAGCACCACGGACTTGTAGATTGCCTTGGGTCTGACCATCGTTTGGCAATGGGCTCAGGCTATCACCATCCACAATACGGAGTTCAACACCAAAAGGTGGACGACCTTGCGTCAAACGCAGTTGTTCAAACTCTTCAGCACTTAAAGAGGCATGTTTTGCTTTAGGCTGGTTGACTGTACCAAGTGGGCTAGTTTCTGACATGCCCCAAGCATGAATGGTGTCACATGCGTAATTGTCTTTAAAATCGCGAATGATGGATGGTGGGCAAGCGGCACCGCCAACGACATTTCGGTTCATACTGGCTAAAGTTGTGCCACGCTTTTTCGCCGTTGCCAGTAAACCTTGCCAAATGGTTGGAACGCCTAAAGCCACGGTTACTTTATAGTCGTCAATTAAGCTGACTAGGCTGTCCCCATCAAGATTTGGTCCAGGAAGGACAACACTTGAACCTACCATGGCTGCTGCATAGGGGACTCCCCATGCATTTACGTGGAACATTGGCACCACAGGCATGACCGTATCATTGGCAGATAAATTTAAAGAATCTGGCAAAGCAATTGCCATGCTATGCAGTAAAGTAGAACGATGGCTGTACAACACTCCTTTAGGATTACCTGAGGTATAACATAATGAACTTGGAGTTTCTTCACTCAGCTGTGGCCAGTTAAAGTCAGTAGATTGATTTAGAATTAACTCATCATAGAAAATGACATTTGGTAGCACGGCCAAGACTTTTTCATCAGGTGAACCGTAGCAAATGAATTTTTCTACAGTGGGTACCTTGTCTTGAATCGCAGTGATTAAAGGTAAAAAGGTTGAGTCAAAGAAAATCACTTTGTCTTGCGCGTCATTAATAATAAAAATCAGCTGCTCGGGGAATAAGCGTGGATTAATGGTATGACAAACATAGCCACTCCCTGAAATTGCATACCAAGACTCTAAATGGCGGTGATTGTTCCATGCGATCGTGGCAAGGCGGTCACCTAAGTCAAGGTGAAATGATTTCAATGCGTGAGCAAGACGTTTGCTATTTTGTTGAACTTCGTGCCAATTGGTTGTGGTGATTTGTCCAGTGACTTCTCGAGAAATAATGGTGGTATCAGCATGATATCTTGCAGCATGCTCAATTAAGTTACTAATTAACAAAGATTGGTGCATCATTTTGCCAAACATTTCGGTCATCCTTGGATTGAGTCATTGTTTTATAAATGAGGTTTTTTAAGGTGAGTTAAAAACCTTTCGGCTTTTATTGAGCGCTCATTACAACTTCTGAGCCAGGCTTGATATAACGTGGCATTTTCTGTCCTGTTTGTTCTGCTATCACATGCAGTGTGCGCTCAATCCAGCCTGCATCCATAATGAACATGAGTGAGTCATCATCATTCAAATTCACATTTGCACCCTCAATTACCATAAAGCCTTCAGCCCCATCAGGTGTTGCTAAGGTGTGGATGGAACCTGCAGGTTCGAATAAATAGCTGCCCGCAGTTTGAACATCTTCTGGATATTCGACATAATGCCAAGAACCTGCTGTGGTGTAAAAATGTACAACACCTGTATGGAAATGGCGCGGTAGCACTGTACCTGCATCAAAGCGTGCATAAATCACCCATTTACCATTATCAGGATCTAAAAAGCACGGTGTTACGTGTACACCTGGTAAAGCATTTTTAATTTCGCCATCTTTAATGTTCATTGTTAATAAGCGATCTTGATGTTTGATTGACTGTGCAATGCTCATGACAAACTCCATGTATGTCTTCAATTTTAAAAAACAGGTATCAATTTCTTGAAATATAGATAACTGTGATTTCCACTTTTTGAGCATAACAATCTTGTAGAGGATGCAAACCATTCGAAAGAATGGATTTTCTATGCTTTAGCTAAACTCCAAAAGAATGGTTTAAGGTATGGGGGATCATGATTTTGGCTCAATATCACCTTACTCCATCAAACAGGCCAGACTAATTTATCAATGTATTTGGTGTAGAATCGACTTAAGATGACCACTCCATGACAGTGTTGTGTTTTATGCAAAATTCAGGGAAATGAAGGTTGCTGCAACAATGTAATCAGAAAGATTGGATGAATAAAAAATGCAAGTGTTAAAGACCAAACTCAGTCGCCCAAGCATGGCAAGTGACCGAGCCATGCAACGACCTCAACTGCTCAGTCAGATGGTGAATTATTGTCAGTCTTCCTTGGTTTTTATACATGCTGCAGCTGGGTATGGAAAAACGACACTCATGTACCAACTGAGTGAAAGGCTTGCTGCAAATGGAAAAAGAGTGGGTTGGTTAACTTTAGATAGTGATGATAATGACCCCATTCGTTTATATCAGTATTTACAATTGGCACTACTTCCCAGAGAGCAGTTAGTCGCCATTGCACATGGTCAAATACATAAGCAACATATTATTGAACTCGCCCAACAAGTCGCCTTAATAGAGATTGATACCGTTTTATTTATTGATGAACTTGATGTTTTAGACAACCAAGAAAGCTTAAATATCCTGTGGTGGTTATATCAATATTTACCTCAAAATGCCCTTTTGGTGATTGCTTCAAGGGTTAAACCAAACTGGAGTTTTGTCAAAGAGTATCTCTTAGGACGCTTAAAATGGGTAACGGAAGAGCATTTAAGTATCAAGTCGCAAGAAAGCCCTGAGTTAATTCACTTTTTACAACAACAAAATTTCGATCATGTAAGTTTAAGCCCTGAATTGGCGGAACAACTGATCCATAAAACAGAGGGGTGGTTTACAGGTATTCAGCTTACCAATTTATATTTGAAGGAAAATCAAGATATTCATGGGTTTATTCAAAATTTAAATGGTGCGCATCATCAGATTGTTAATTATTTGAGTGAGCAAGTTTTTTTACAGCAGGATGCTGAGATTCAACAATTTTTATTGCAAATTAGTGTCTTGAGAAAACTGAATGTGGCATTGGTGATTGCACTTACAGCGAACAATACTGCACAGCAAATGCTAGATGCTATCAGTCAAAAGAGTCTGTTTATACAAGCTTTAGATGATCAAAGAATGTGGTATCGCATACATCATTTATTTCGAGATTTTCTACAAGCGAAGTTTAAACTTTTACAACCCGACTGCTATAAACAAATGCATTGTAAAGCAGCAGAATGGTTTAAGCAGCAACGTTATTTGATGGACGCGATCTATCATGCTCAGCAGGCAGAAGATCAACAACTGATTCTGTCTTTGCTCAATTCAGTTTGTCGTGAATTAATTTTAGAAGGGCGACATTATACTTTTTTGGAGTTAGTCAAACAGTTACCAGATGCTATTTTGCTGCAAAATCCTAAGTTACTCTATGACATTATTTGGTCTCTGGTGCTGACTCATCAAGCGACTTTAGCCAATCATTATCTACAGCTTTGGCATAGTGTTGATCAGCATGAAGCTCTATTACAACATGAAGACCAATTGGGTTTAGCGCCTTTAATTGCCGTCTTGGAAGATAAGTTGGAACTCGCTTATACACAAGCACAGCAAAACTTGGCACAACTGGCAAGCACAGCCTATTTTTCTCGTGCTCCGCTTATTGGGATTGGGGCGCTCTATCAGATTTGTTCAGGACATATGACTGAAGGGCGGAAGCTACTCTTACAGACGCGTATTCTCTATTTGCAAGGCCACAACTTATATGGTTTAGCGATGGTGGATTGCGTTGATGCTTTATGTGACTATTTGCTTGGAGATTTAACACTTGCAGCAGAGAAATTTAGTCAAATTGGGCAAAGTGACGAATACCGTAATCTAGGCTTAGATGCGGATAATAAAGCGGCCATTATGAATATTCTGAGTAGTTTTAAAGCCGACCTATATTATGAAATGAATCGAATATCGCAGGTTGAAGACGCATTAATTGATTTCAATGGCGGTGACCATTTGGCCATGCCTGATATGGTTATGGTCGGCTATATTCTACAGATGCGTTTAGCGACTTTGCGCCAAGATCAGGCCGCAATACAGCTGTGTTCAAATCAAGCCCATACCCGTAGTAGTCAATGGTCACTTCCACGACTTGCACATACGGTGCAACTTTATGTACAACAACAGTTAAACCCTTATTCAGGCTTGGCTGACGTTGGACAAGGCACCTTTAAACCTTTTCTAAATTTTACTCATTTGCTACGTGGGGACGATTTAATTCCTATTCGCACGCAAATTTTTACAGGCCAAGTACAGCCCGCTGTAGAGTATCTTAGTCAACAGTTAGACTTTTTTAAGATTTATCCTATACGGCAGGCACGAGTTCAAGTTTTACTGGCATTAGCACTATATCAGTTGAAACAGGCTGAACAGGCTTTAGACCATTTACAACAAGCGCTTGAGCGACTCATGCCCACACACGCTGTGCGCGTCATTTTAGATGAGCATCCGTTCATTTGGGATATGTTAGCTGATTTAAGTCAGCATCTAGCTCGACAGCAACAAAAACATCTGACCACGCTTATAGCGTATATCCAGCACTTACAAAAGTTGCATCAAACTGAAACCAGTGGGGGTGTTTCGTTAAATAGCACGAAGGTTGAACCTTTATCGAAGCGTGAAATACAAATTCTGGAAAAATTAAGTCAGGGCTGTACTGATGCAGAAATATCCGAGTCGATTTTTTTATCCATCAATACGGTGAAGTGGCATTTGCGTAAAATCTATAACAAGCTACAGGTACGATCAAGAATGGAAGCAGTGAATGAAGCCAAAAAACAGGGTTTAATTGAATAATTTGAGATCGCATCAGTTTTGTAGGTGGTGTTATTTGACAAGATCTTCAACAGCTTTTTGAAAGGACATATCACAAAGTATTCAGGGCAAGACTTAGCTCTTACCCTGAAATTTTGATTAGAGTGTTTCGGGTGTTCCAAACAGCTCAGTGAAAGCGTGGTCAGGTCGTGGTTGTTTCATAAAACTTTCACCGACCAAGAAAGCATGGATGTCATGCTCTTGCATCATTGCCACATCTGCAGGTGTTGCAATACCGCTTTCAGTGACCAGTAAACGTGAGGGTTCAAGCAGTTTTTTCAAACGAATCGAGGTGTTTAGGTCGACATCAAAGGTTTTTAAATTGCGATTATTTACACCTAACAAACAACGTTCAGAGAGGCGTAGTGCACGTTCAAGCTCTGCTTCATCATGTACTTCAACCAACACATCCAAATTCTGCTCAAAAGCTGTTTTGGACATTTCTTCGAGTTGTTGATCAGATAAACACGCCACAATCAGAAGAATACAGTCAGCATGTAAAGCACGTGCTTCAATCACCCCATAAGGGTCAATTAGAAAGTCTTTACGCAATGCTGGTAGGCCACAGTGAGAACGTGCAATTTGGATGTTTTCATCGGCACCTTGGAAGAAGTCGGCATCAGTAAGCACAGACAAACAGGCTGCGCCTGCTGCTTCATACTGTTGCGCAATTTCAGCAGGATCAAAGTTTTCACGAATGATCCCTTTAGACGGAGATGCTTTTTTAATTTCAGCAATCACACCAGGTTTTTTACTTAGTAAAGACTGAGCAAAACCACGTACAGGCGTTGCCTCAAGTGCCCATTCTTCAACATCTTTATAGCTACGTTGTTTGAGGCGTGCAGCAAACTCTTCCTGCTTACGATCTACAATTTTGCCTAAAATCGTATTTGCGATATCTACCATGACAAAATCCTGTCTATCAAGCGTCGTATTGTTTAAGAGTTTTAGTGAATTCGGCAAGGATGCTCATTTTTTCTAAAGCCTGACCACCATAGATAATGTCATGTGCCAAAGCCACACCTTGCTTATAGCTGGTGCAAAGTCCTGAGACATACAGACCAGCACCTGCGTTTAAAGCAATCATATTGGCTGCTTTTTCACCTTTTTCAGATTTCTTTTTACCTAAAGCATCTTTAATCAAAGTCAGGCTTTCCGCAGAGTCTTGGATCATCAAACCGGTTAAGGTTTGCGATTCGATACCAACATCTTCAGGTTGGATTTCCCACTCGACCACCTCACCATGTTTTAGTTCAGCCACATAGGTACTTGATGCAAGGCTAATTTCATCCAAACCATCTTTAGAATGAACCACCATGACATGTTCTGCACCCAGTTGTTTCATGACTTCTGCAATTGGACGGCACAATTCAGTCGAAAAGACGCCAATCACTAGACGTTTTACCCCAGCCGGATTCGTAAGCGGGCCGAGTAAATTGAAAATACTGCGGATGCCTAACTCACGACGTGGGCCGACTGCATATTTCATGGCCTTATGATGATTTGGTGCAAACAAGAAACCAACGCCCATTTCACGAATACAACGTTCAGTTTGTTGCATGTTTAAGTCAAGCTGGATGCCTGCTTGTTCTAACAAGTCAGATGAACCTGATTTGGTTGAAACACCACGGTTACCATGTTTAGCAATGGTTGCACCTGCTGCTGCAATCACAAACGCCGATGCGGTCGAGACGTTAAATAAATTCTGACCGTCGCCACCTGTACCTACAATATCGACTAAATAAGGCACATCACTGACATCAATTTTGATGGCAAACTCGCGCATGACACGAGCTGCGGCGGTAATTTCATCAATACTTTCGCCTTTTAAGCGTAAACCCATCATCAGTGCACCAATTTGGGCATCTGTTGCTTCACCATTCATAATGGTACGCATGACCTCTTCCATTTGCGGTTGGGTCAATTCAATATTTTTGGTGATGTTATTTAAAGCCTGTTGAATATTCATTTTTCACTGCACTCATTTATGCATAAATTTCTAAAAAGTTCTTAAAGATTTGATGGCCATGCTGACTCAAGATAGATTCAGGGTGAAACTGAACGCCTTCAACGGCAAGCGTCTTATGTTTTACACCCATGATTTCTTCAATGGAACCATCTGTTTCATTGGTCCAGCAGGTCACTTCTAAGCATTCAGGCAAAGTTGCTTGATCAATCACCAGTGAGTGATAGCGCGTCGCTGAAAATGGAGATGGCAGGTTGCTAAAAATGCCTTTATTGGAGTGATGCATATCAGACAAACGACCATGCATTACTTTTTTGGCACGAATGATATCGCCGCCAAAAGCTTGACCAATTGCTTGATGTCCTAAGCACACACCTAATAATGGAATTTTTCCAGCAAAGTGCTGAATAGCTGGAATGGAAATTCCTGCTTCTGATGGTGAACATGGGCCAGGACCAATCACCAGATACTTAGGTTGCCATCGCTCAATATCTTCTAATGTCACGGCATCATTACGCACTACTTTTACTTCTTGATTTAACTCGCCAAAATACTGGACGATGTTGTATGTAAAAGAGTCATAGTTGTCGATCATGAGAAGCATTTTGAGCATAACCTCTTGAAATTTATTATAGTAATTAACATTGCTAAATAGTGTTTCTCACAATGTTACTCACTTTGCATAAAGTTATTAATAAGTAAAGGCCTGAAAAAAGCCACTTATTAGGCGGCTACTGTATCAGATTCTGATGTATTTGTAACAACTGACTGAACATAAGAAAGAAGCCAGTAGCTCTTTCGGCCATCCTTACATGGCTTATTATACCGACCCTCTCGAATACGTGAATCTAGTGTTTCAGGTTCAATATTTAGCATGTGAGCAAACTCTTGTCGCCCAATGCACCTTTCAATTAAATTTTGCTTTAAGAGTTGTTCAACAGCATTAGTCATGCGCTCTAGAACTGCAGAATCAACTTTATCTGCGTGTTGTGGGAACTGTGTGATTAATTGAACTACATAAAAGATTTAATTTAAATTATTCAGATATTTAATGTATATTATTGACGCTTAATTTAAGAAACAAAGAAGAAAATAAACGATGAAATTACGAATAGTAACTAGCTCTATTTTATTATGTATTTGCAGTGGGTTTACTCAAGCGGGGAGTGCATCACAAGCTATGGCATCTCTGCCACACTATCAACAGGGAAACACGGGTAGTTCAACCAGCAAAGTAGATGATAAATACGCTTATACTAAAGAGCTAAGAATCATTACACGCGGTACAAGAGCTAAAACTTCTACAGCTCAAGTAGCTAAACTACTTTTATTGGGTAGTAATACGGCAATTTATAAAGACGAGCTGGTTGGGAATGTGATTGAAGATATTCAAGACAGATCTAAACTTCAAAACCCACAAGAAGATATTAATAAAAATCTAAAGGACTATGTGGCTTCGGGAGCATATAAAAATATTCAAAAAACTGAAGTAAATAGCATTAACAGTATTGCTGTCGTGGCAGCTCGCCCATACTGGTCATTGGTTTACGACTCAAGCGATAAGAATATAGAAAACGGCTATAGTTTGAATTTTGGAGTGATTACAAAAGCATTTGCTCCTTATAGTGCAGATAATTTCACAGTGAATTTTGACGTGAATAACAAATCGTGCAGCTATAATAGCGGACCGCAATCATTAGAGGCGTGGAAAGAAAATGATTATGCACTTGTTAAAGTACATCGCGACAAAGCAATTGAATCTTGTACCAAGAAATATATTGAAGATATAAATACGGCTATACATAAAGCTGAAATCTAAAGTGATTTAAGTAAAAGAGATCGGCAATCGCCGGTCTTTTTTGGCTATCTTGCTATACGTAGCTATACAAAGGGGTATTTATGGTAGCACTTAAAGATCCTATAAAAATGTTTATAATTCAGTATTTTGCATACTTTGAAACTCCCTCAACAAGTAGTAGAAGCTGTAAAGCAAGAATATAAGATTGAAATCACACGCCAACAGGTAGCACTTTATGACCCAACCAAGGTTGCAGGTCGAAATCTCAGTAAGAAATTAAAAGACTTGTTTACCCGCACATGCAAAGACTTCCGAGCAAATATCGAAGACATTGCGATAGCTAACAAGGCATTTCGCCTTAAAGAGCTTCAAGGTATGTACGATGATTCAGGAAAGAACAAACGGCTTAAACAGAATTTACTGAAACAAGCCTTCCAAGAAACGGATGGCCGTGTAACAAAGCAAGAGATCACGGGCAAAGATGGCAAGCCAATCGAGACTTTAAATTCCAATGTTTCAACTGAGAGCTACAAGAAAAATTTGAATGACTATTTTGGCTTTAGGTATAGACAAAAATATTTAAAAAACTGAAGCAATAGTATGAACAGAATAGAAATCGAGGTGACTTGCCCATACTGGTCATTGGTCTATAACGTTAGCGATAAAACCGTAGATGATGGCTACAGTATGAATTTGGGGGACTTAAAAAGGTATTTGCGTCCCATAGTGCAGATAAGTTTACTGCGAGTTTCAACCTGAATAACAAAGGGTATTTATAGCAGTGAAGTACAACCACTGGCGACATGGAAAGAAAATGATTATGTGCTGGTCAAAGTTCATCGCGATAAAGCCAAAGAGGCCTGTACTCAAAAATATATATTGAAGAAATAGATGCTGCTCTACTCAAAGCTGAAATTTCATTTTATATCGGTCAAATACTTGGCTAAATGTCGGTCTTTTTATTGATGTTGTTGTATCTCACTATGCAAAGCGAGCTTAATGGTAGGGCGAAAGTGCTTATGAAATTTTGTATAATTCAGTCTATTGTCTGCTTTGTGATTGCTTTCATTATAGTCTTGGGGCAAACAGCAACTGGACTTGATTTTATGTGTGATTTCGGTGTGTGAATGGCGATAAAGTCGAGTGAAGGTGTAAGAACAGTTCAACCACCAGTAAAATGTCACCAAAACAGAGCATATTTTTTTGAATAGACTGAACTATTCGGCTTGTAGCTACTTGTGTATTATGCTTTGTTGTTTTTTTATTTTATATAAAAACATATACTTGTAATCAATATGCAATTTTTTTTAGATACTCTTCATTTGGAAATATGTGCAATATATAGAAATAAAGATCAAAATAATGGACGATATACTCGCATATTTTAGAAAAAATGAGTAAAAAAAGTACAGAAAATACAAAAACGCACCATTATGAATCATGCTGAAAATCTTTTAGATTAAATATCATGAAGCATGCGTGAATATGGTGCATTTAGTTTTTAGCTCAGTATAATAGAGTAAAAGCAAACGCTTCAAAACGGTTATTCTAATAAGGAATTCAACATTTTAGCTAAGCTTTTTAAAGTTGGTACGGTAATTGCTTTAAAAGAACCAACTACTAACACGCACTCAAGAGTGCAACAAAAAATCATCGGAGTAAAATGAGCATGGCGAATAAGGTCCTACAACTCATCCAAGAAAGTGGTGCAAAATGGGTCGATTTCCGTTTTACGGATACGAAGGGTAAAGAGCAACATGTAACTTACCCAGCAGATACTATCGATGAAGATACTTTTGAAGACGGTAAAATGTTTGATGGTTCTTCAATTGCGGGTTGGAAAGGCATTGAAGCATCAGACATGATCTTACGCCCAGATGCTGCAACTGGTTTTATTGACCCATTCTTCGCTGAGCCAACAGTAGTTGTTACTTGTGATGTTATCGAACCATCAACTGGTCAAGGTTATGACCGTGATCCACGTTCGATTGCTCGCCGTGCTGAAGAATACCTAAAATCGACAGGTATTGGTGATACTGCATTCTTTGGTCCTGAACCAGAATTCTTCGTATTTGACGAAGTGAAGTGGGAAGTTGACATGTCTGGCGCACGCCATACATTGATCGCGGAAGAAGCTGCTTGGTCTACAGGTAAAGATTACGAATCAGGTAACTCTGGTCACCGTCCACGTGTGAAAGGTGGTTATTTCCCAGTTCCTCCAGTTGACTCTTCACATGACATGCGTGCTGATATGTGTGCGCGTATTGAAGACATCATGGGCCCAGGTCGTGTAGAAGTACATCACCACGAAGTTGCATCTTGCCAGTTAGAAATTGGTGTAAGCTTCAATACAATGGTTCGTAAAGCAGACGAAGTACAACAGTTCAAATATGCTGTTTGGAACGTTGCACATCAATATGCAAAAACCGCAACTTTCATGCCTAAACCAATGGTGGGTGATAACGGTTCTGGTATGCAC
>NZ_DKIK01000131.1:44030-44524 GCF_002454215.1 Acinetobacter sp. UBA6720 | reverse complement strand
AAGAACTTGTTTGCTGGTGATGAATATGCTGGTCTTTCTGAGATGGCGCTTTACTTCATCGGTGGTGTAATCAAGCATGCTCGCGCATTGAACGCAATTACTAACCCTTCTACTAACTCGTACAAGCGTTTAGTTCCACACTTCGAAGCACCAATTATGCTTGCTTACTCAGCACGTAACCGTTCTGCTTCTATCCGTATTCCTTACGTTTCTAGCCCGAAAGGCAAACGTATTGAAGCTCGTTTCCCAGATCCAATGATGAACCCGTACTTAGGTTTCGCAGCATTATTGATGGCGGGTATCGACGGTATCCAAAACAAGATTCACCCAGGTGAAGCTGCTGACAAGAACTTATATGATCTTCCTCCAGAAGAAGAAGCAAAAATCCCTACAGTTGCGCACAGCCTAGATATGGCTCTTGAAGCGCTTCAAGCGGATCATGAATTCTTACTGAAAGGTGGTGTATTCACTAAAGAAATGCTTGATGCATATAT
>NZ_DKIK01000131.1:0-43931 GCF_002454215.1 Acinetobacter sp. UBA6720 | reverse complement strand
ACGACAACTCACCCAGTTGAATTTGATATGTACTACAGCTTGTAATTCTGAACTGAATTTCACTGTAAAAAACCCGCGCTAGTCGCGGGTTTTTTTGTATCATCTGTTTAACTTGAAAAAAAGTGATGAGAGTGATGGCACAACGTAAGAAGCACACCAGTTTTTATCCTTGGGTTGACCCTAAGAATCATGACAAAGGGTTTAAGTTAAATTTTTCGATGGTGACGTATATCGAAGTTGGTCGTACCTTTGAAGGTTATAAGCAGGCAGAGTTTGTTGCATTGAAAAGCCCTGAGTTGGCATTGGATTATGATTATCCTCAAAGTTTTTATTTGAGTGCTGAAGGTTTTATTTTAGTGAAAACACCACAAGGTACATTTGAAACCATTGCAAAGACAGATAATTGTTAGTGGCTGATCTTGGAATAGAATCAAAGGCATTTTCATAACTCAATAAGCGTGAAGTGCGCAGTAAAATCAATGGTACAGGTAGGCTTATGCAGCAGATTCCAACGGAACTAAAAACATGGTTATATGCTTCAGGTTCACTTACGCAACAACTAACGGATTTGGCAGATGGGGCGTTTAGGGTTCAACCCACTAAAGAGCATTTTCAGCGTCTTCAATTTATTGATGCTAAATGGATGGATATGCCGTATCAGCATATTTCATGGGTGCGAGAAAGTTTTTTATATGGCAGTGATGCAGAGCCTTGGGTTAAAGCTAAAAGTATTTTTCCGATTTTAAGTTTACAAGGTCGTGCTCGACTATTTAAACATATTGGAAAAAAACCTATAGGTTGGTTTTTATTTCAGCGTACCAATCCAGCATGTGAACGCCGTGTTATTTGGTTGGATGATGGCTGGACAAGACAGAGCTGTTATACTTGGCATGGCTGTAAGTTTATTGTTCAAGAAACATTTTTAGCGAGCTTTGAACAGTTCTTGCAGAAGCAAAATTCAGCAAGTGAAGGACAGTCATGACCGCTGCACATCAGATTACTTGGCGTGAACGTTTAGAAGCCTATTATTATTTATGTCGTTTTGACAAGCCAATTGGTACGGAGTTGGTATTTTGGCCCACCATGTGGGCATTATGGATTGCTAACCGGGGTATGCCGACTCTAAACATCTTAATTCCGATGATTTTAGGCACAATTTTTATGCGTGCAGCAGGCTGTGCCATCAATGATTTTGCTGACCGTAAAGTTGATGCACATGTAGAACGCACCAAGACACGTCCATTAGCAACAGGGATTATTAGCGCTAAAGAAGCGATTTATGTGTTTTTAGCTTTGGTTTTCGCTAGTGCTTGTATGCTGTTGTTTTTACCAATTGAAACGTTCTATTGCTCCTTTGGCGCGTTGTTCCTTGCCTTTATTTATCCTTTTATGAAGCGCTATACCCATTTGCCACAGGTGTTTTTGGGTGCAGCATTTTCATGGTCAATTCCTATGGCCTATACCGCTGTTGGAGAGCCTTTAGGCCTTACATGTTGGTTGTTGTATTTTGGCAATCTTGCTTGGACAGTTGCTTACGATACTCAGTATGCAATCACTGACCGTGAATATGATTTAAAAATTGGGGTGAAATCAACAGCCATTCTATTTGGTCGTTTTGATATTCAAATTATTGCGCTATTACAAGTTGCGAGTGTTGTCTTAATTGGGACGGCACTTTACTTAGAAAGTTTATTGATACCGTTTGGTTTAATAGCATTATTTATGGTTATGCTGGATTTTCTTTACCAATGGACTAAAACCAGAGACAAAAATCCACAGCGTTGTTTTTGGGCATTTCGTCATAATCGTTGGGTAGGTTTGATTATTTTTGTTGGAATCTTTTTAGAATTAAATATTTAAAATAAACTTTTGTTCAAAAAGCATCCTATACAGGGTGCTTTTTTTATGCCTTAATAAAATGGCATGTAGTTTCATGCTTAAAAAAACAATGATTAAAAAAGGATATTTTATGAAACATTCGAAAATAGCTTTAGCCCTGACAGTTGCTGTTTCAACACTGTCTTTAACCGCTTGTAATGACGATGACAATTCGTCTAGTTCACATCAACAATCAAGCTATGTGTCTGAAGGGAACTATGCTTTAGATACCGTGGAAAATAGTTCATCTATTAAAGTCATGACTTATAACCTGACGAATGTGCAGGGGAAGACAGCGACCGCAACGGCAATGGTTTTATTTCCACAGGTAACTCAACCTAAAGATGGTTATCGTGTGGTGGTCTGGGAGCATGGAACGGTCGGAGGTGCAGATGATTGTGCCCCAAGTAAAAATGTCATTCATCCGCGCTTCAAAATTTTAGCAAATAGCTTATTGGCTGCAGGTTATGTCATTGTTGCCCCTGATTATGAGGGGTTGGGTGCACCAGGTGTACATCCTTATTTGAACTTATCTAGTCAGGCTAATTCCGCAATTGCAGCGGTAAAAGCAGTAAAAGAGCATTATGGTACCCAGTTAAATGGCGCTTGGATGTCGATTGGTCAATCACAAGGTGGGCATGCTTCTTTGGGTACAGCAGAATTTGCCAATACAGATACAACTTATAAGGGGGCAGTAGCAGGTGCACCTGCATCTAGTCTAGGGCGAATTATTCAAATTTATCTTGATCCACAGTTTAATCTGGATACGAATGGCGTGCCCAAAGCACATGGTCTTAATAGGTTAGATGAGCAATTACAACAGGTTCGCTATGCAGTTGCAAACAAGATCATTACAGCAGAAGAAGGACAAGCGACAATTGATCAAATTGCAGATGGTTATGCTGAACTTTTGGCTTATGCAGCACTGGCAAGCTCAGGTATTAAAGCGTATCAACCTGATTATGATTTAAAAAATATCTTTACCGCTGATGCTGCTGATATTGCAGAAAGTGCGTATGGTCGTAATGGTGATGATGGTGCCTGTTTGAGTTATCCAGAACCGAATAGTGCTAATGGATTACAAGAACAATTTAAAGCTGGCGTTGTAGAGTTTTTGGCAGATCCAACCCATTGGACTTCACAGTATGGTATTGATTTAAATAAAATGAAATCAGATCCAGTGGTTCAGAAATTCTTGGTTGATAATCAGCCTGCAACTAATGCGACTGCTGCGAAAGTGATTAAAACTCCTGTATTTATTATTCAAGGTGCAAATGATCAAGCCGTACTGCCTGTGGTAACACAAGCCTTATATGCAAACATGAAAGCGAACGCGACCAGCTACTTCCCGCAACAGGCTTATGCTGATGGTTATAAATTAACGATTGTACCGAATGCGAGTCACACCCAAGCTATTGTTTGTCAAAATGCAAATGCGGTTGATTTTATACAGACTTATATGTCTGCGGGGACAGGTATAGTGTTAACTGATGCAGAAAAAGATGCGAGTAGCAACCAACATTGCACAGGTATCGTGCCATCATAGTATAGATGGAATGATTTGATTGTAGAAAGAGCCTCATGATTAAGGCTCTTTTTGTTATAGTGTTGGTCCATTGAAATTTTAATATGTGAAAAATAGGCTTATTATGGTGAAATCAGCAAATAAATTAAGCCCAAAAGTCATACTGGTGGCAAGTCTAGGAATTGTGATCCCGCTTTTTATTTTGACGATGGCCTATTTAGCAGTAAAAAGTGATGCGAAAAACCAGGCTGAATATCAACGGATTAAAGAGAAGCAGCAGCAACTCATTCAAGAAAAAATGGCGGCTGAAAAGCGATTAGCAGAACAAAAGGCGAGTGGAGCAGTAGAGCGCTAGCTCATGCGCTTTTTGCAGAAGCAAAATAATCCAGTTGTTTGTGTAATTGTCGTATGCTGGGAATTTCAGTAAAACGTAGAACCATATAACCTGCTTCATTCAACATCGCATCACGCTCAGCATCTTCTTGTTCTTTGCCTAGGTGGGAAGGGTCATCCAACTCAATAATGACCACCACATCCAATTGCTCATTCAATAAAACAAAATCGGTAACTTTACGGTTAAATTTGGCCCGTATTTTATAGTGATCACTGGTAATCAACGAACTAAATGAAACTTGAGCAAGAATATGATAGCGCGGAAAGGCTTCTTTTAAGCGAATAAACATTTTACGTTCAAACGGCGTAATGACGTGTTTGGCATAAAATTTTTGTTTAGAGCGAAACAGGTCAGGGTAGACCATCATCACTAAGATAATAGTGGCGAAGCAGCCGATGATAAAAAAGGTGATTTGACTCAGATTGAACACAATATTTTCTAGCGCAAAGAAAAAACCCACTCAAATGGAGTGGGTTTTTAGAATTTTGGCTCTCCAACCTGGGCTCGAACCAGGGACCTGCGGATTAACAGTCCGTCGCTCTACCGACTGAGCTATTGGAGAATCTGCACGCATTCTATGTGCCAAAGCACGCAGGGTCAAGTCTTTGCGCTGATATTTTTATGAAATTTACGTTAAATGATTTAAAAATAAACGGTTTAGCTTTTGTTGAAGTTATGCTGAATGCTATATCTTTAGCGTCATCAACTTAGCTTAGTATTTAATGGTATTGGTCAGTTCTATGAAAACAAGGATTGAGAAGGAGTAGATGTGGGTTTCTTGATTGCACACTGATGATATAAAAGAAAAAAGCCCAAGGCATTGTGCTTGGGCTTTTTAAAATTTGGCTCTCCAACCTGGGCTCGAACCAGGGACCTGCGGATTAACAGTCCGTCGCTCTACCGACTGAGCTATTGGAGAATCTGAAATGCAGTATAGAGAAATTTATACATGGGTCAAGTTACAAAGCCAAAAAAAGCTAAATTTTAGATTAATTGTTTTTTTTCTAAGCAGATTGATAGGCTTATCTGCATTTTTAGGCAAAAGAGAAGGCGCTGATGTTTGAAAAAGTTGATCTATAAAAAAAGCCCAAGTCATTATGCTTGGGCTTTTTAGAATCTTGGCTCTTCCACCTGGGCTCGAACCAGGGACCTGCGGATTAACAGTCCGTCGCTCTACCGACTGAGCTATGGAAGAATAGTGGCTCTCCAACCTGGGCTCGAACCAGGGACCTGCGGATTAACAGTCCGTCGCTCTACCGACTGAGCTATTGGAGAATCTGATGCGCATTTTAGGGAGGAAAGGGAAATGGGTCAAGTAAATAATATAAAGAAATGAATTGTTTGCTTTATAAATATGCGTTTAGGCATCAAAAACAAAAAACCGCTCAAAAAGAGCGGTTTTTTTCAAATAAGACGAATCTTATTTTTCAACGCCAGCAGCTTGACCTGCATATTTCGCGTTTGCATAATCCCAGTTTACAAGGCTTTCAAGGAAAGTTTTGATGTAAACAGGACGTGCATTACGGAAGTCGATGTAGTAAGCATGTTCCCAAACGTCAATGGTTAACACTGCAACTTTACCGTGTGCAAGTGGAGTGTCTGCATTTGAAGTTTTAAGGATAGAAAGGTTGCCATTTACTTCGTCAGCAACTAACCAAGCCCAACCTGAACCAAATTGAGTTGTAGCAGCAGCAGCAAATTCTTCAGCGAATTTTTCGTAAGAACCGAATGCTTCATCAATTTTAGCAGCTAAAGCACCTGTTGCTTTACCACCACCGTTTTTAGCCATACAGTTCCAGTAGAATGTGTGGTTCCAAACTTGCGCTGCATTGTTGAAGATACCTGCTTTAGATGCATCGCCAGCAGAAGCTGTGATGATTTCTTCTAAAGTTTTACCTTCAAGGTCAGTACCCTTGATTAGGTTGTTTAGGTTAACAACGTAAGTATTGTGGTGTTTGTCGTGGTGGAATTCTAAAGTTTCTTTGCTGATGTGCGGAGCAAGATCTTCGTAGCCATATGGAAGTGCAGGTAAAGTAATGGTTGTCATGTTTCATTCCTTGCAAATTTGCTGGGTTTTACTTTAAGTGCATTTATTGTAAATGATTCTAGAGACAATAGGGCAGTCTTTTAATACACAAAATATGCAAAAATTTTCGCAAGGAGACATATCGGATACACAAGATGTAGTTAGAGCCTTTTGCACGAAATATGTGCATTTGAGCAGGCTCTAAGCTACTTTAATGGGTTTACTGATCTGAATAGACTGCGATCAATAACTAATCTTTAGATTGTAGAGCCATATCATAACGACGATTAACTTCATCCCAATCGACCACATTATAAAAGGCATTGATATATTCAGGACGACGGTTCTGATATTTCAGATAATAGGCATGTTCCCATACATCTAAACCGAGAATGGGGGTATGCCCCCACATAATCGGGGAGTCCTGATTTGCACTACTTTCAACAATGAGTTTGTTTGTAGGGGTCACGCTCAGCCATGCCCAGCCACTGCCAAAACGGCTAATCGCTGCTTTGGTAAATGCATCTTTAAACGCATCAAAACCATCGAGTTGCTCATCAATAGCCGTTGCCACAGCTCCTGTAGGTTGTCCACCGCCTTGTGGACTCATGACGGTCCAAAACAGGGAGTGGTTGGCATGACCACCTGCATTATTGATCACCATATTTTTAAGATCAGTAGGAACATCATTCACTTTTGCAACCAGTTCCTCTACTGAAAGTTTCTCCCATTCTGTGCCTGCAATCGCGCCATTAATGTTATTGATATAAGTTTGGTGGTGCTTACTGTGGTGAATTTCCATCGTTTTTGTATCAATATTAGGTTCGAGCGCATCGTATGCATAAGGAAGAGTGGGTAAAGAATATGCCATGTGTTTGATTCCTTTAATCATTCAAAATTGTTTATGGATGTTTTTCAAAGCAGTTTTATTATCCGCTTAAAAGTAAATGAGAATCAATATGTTTATTATTTACATTTTTATAGTGTGAATTGAAATAAATTTTATGATTCATATTCGTTTGAACCTTAAGCGTATATGAAACAATGATTTTTTGAGTTGATGCTATGCTTTGATACAAGAATAAAAATATTGAAAATAGTATTTTAAATTAATGGCTTGTTGAAATTATGGTTTGGGCTGATATGGTCAGTAAAAGCTTATGGGAGAGCGGGATGAAAAGAGCTTCATCCCAGTGATTGCTTAAATCGGGTTATTTAATTCGAAATAAACATACTCAACATCAAATTGTGCTGCAAGGGCTTGACCTAATCGTTGCACGCCATAGCGCTCAGTTGCATGGTGTCCGCAAGCAAAATAATGCACATCGAGTTCTTTGGCTTCATAGAAAGTACGTTCACTGACTTCACCTGAAATATAGGCATCACAGCCTTGTTCAGCGGCTTTGACAATAAAATCTTGCGCACCACCAGTACAAAAACCGACTTTTTTGATCATGGTCTTGTCTGCAGGAAGATGGGTCACATCAAACTTTAATTTTTCAGAAATGAATTGTTTAAAGTCTTCCACAGGCATCGGTTGTTTTAAATAACCGATATTGCCAATAGGATGACGTTCAGAGGGGTCAAGCGCTTCAATCTGTTCTAGATCGAGCAAATCAGCAATCGCTGCATTGTTTCCAAGACTTGGATGGCTATCGAGTGGAAGGTGATACGCAACTAAAGAAAGATCATGCTGAATGAGACTCTTAATACGTTTACCGCGCATCCCTGTGATAGGGTAAGCTTCACCTTTCCAAAAATAGCCATGGTGCACCAGTAACAGATCCACATTTTCTCGAACCGCAGCATCAATCGCATCTTGTGATGCTGTCACCGCAGCTAAAATTTTACGCACTTCAGCCTTACCCTCAATCTGCAGACCATTGGGTGCATAGTCCTTAAATTCGGGAGATTTTAGGGTTTGGTCACACCATTGGATAATGTCTTTTAATTTTGCCATATCGACTTAAAAACTCATTTAAATTGATTAGATCGGAACTTATTGTTTATTGTAACTAAAGCATGACAAAACTCTTGCTTATTTTTGTGCTAGAGGTTGAATTTCGCTTTACAATAGGCATAAATTACTTAGTCATCAATGAATTAAAACATTTTAGAGGGTGAAATCGTGCGCAGGACTTTTTCCTGGTTACCTTGGGTATTACTCATTTTAGTCATTGCTGGATTTTTTGCGTGGCAGCAGTATCAAAAACCAAAAGCGCCTGTAGCTTCGGACGGTATCAAAATGCCTGCTGAAAAGGTCGAACCTTTAATTAATACGACGCGTACGGGTGGGGTGGTTTCTTATAGTGCTGCGGTGAAAGTGGCTGCGCCAGCAGTGGTGAATATTTTTACTACACAGAAAGTTAAACAACTCGATCATCCTCTACTTAATGATCCTGCATTCCGTGAGTTTTTTGGTAATCAAATTCCAGATCAGTTTAGTCAAAATAAAAATGAAAACAGTTTGGGGTCTGGAGTAATTGTTCGCCCAGATGGTTATATTTTGACAAATAACCATGTGATTGCTCAAGCAGATCAAATTGTGGTCGCACTGAATGATGGCCGCCGTGCAGTGGCAAAGGTGATTGGTACAGATCCTGATACGGATTTGGCTGTGATTAAAATAGAACTATCCGATTTGCCTGTCTTACCGTTTAAGTTGAGTGGTAATGAAGTCGGTGATGTTGTATTGGCGATTGGTAATCCCTTTGGTGTGGGTCAAACAGTAACTCAGGGGATTGTGTCGGCAACTGGGCGCTCTGATTTAGGCATTAATACCTATGAAGATTTTATTCAAACCGATGCTGCGATTAACCCAGGTAACTCAGGTGGCGCGCTGATTGATGTTGCAGGGAATTTAATCGGGGTCAATACCGCAATTTTCTCGCAATCTGGTGGTTCTTTAGGCATTGGTTTTGCGATTCCTGCAAAAATTTGTCAACAGGTACTAAATTCTATTCTCAAAGATGGTCGTGTTGTTCGTGGCTGGTTAGGTATTAGCTTACTTCCTGTCGAGCAAGTGAATATTTTAGAGCCGAAAGGACCTGGTGTGGTTGTAGCGGACGTATTGAAAAATGGCCCAGCTGCAAATGCCGGTTTAAAGAAAGGCGATAAAATTATTAAAGTAAATGAAGAGGTGATTACTTCAACTTCACATTTAATTAACTTTGTTGCGTTACAAGCTCCCAATAGCACCATTCAAATCTCGATTGAGCGTGATGGAAAACCAATGAATGTTGCTGTGGTCGTGGGGGAGAGAAAAGAGCAAAGTCAAGATTCACAGTTTATACCCTTACCTGAATAATACTGTAAACCATAAAACTAGAATGCCTCTGTACTCAGAGGCATTTTTTATGGATGCTATGAATCAATGTAATTAAAGTTGCGGGTGGGTACAGGTTCTGGGCTTAAGAATCATTTGGTTATTTAGAGTTAAGGAATCGAAGACACTTACTGACTTTTTATCTCATTGTGTATGAGTTGTCCTTAACAAGATCGAGATGCTTTGGATACTTTCTGCAATTTATAGTGAAATCTATACGAGCCTGTGACAGACAGAGCAGTCTATTTACTTGCAGTTGACTGAAATATTGATTCAAGCTCTTTGAAAAATTGTCTGAATGGAAAATTATCGAATTTTCATGCAATTTATCATTAGCTCTATTGAATTTAGCTGAAATTTGAACAACTTATCATGATGATGAATCATCTTCGCCATACGGTAAGGCTAAAACTATATTTGAGTATAAACGAATCCCTTTGTGTGTCTTGAGCTACGTTACAGTTTGGAGATATTTAGGTTACAGATGCCTTTTCTAAATATATTCTTCATCGAATTCAGTTTGTTAGTACAGTGGATGGTTTCCGTTATAGGCAATTATGGCTCGATTTTTAGATAGAACAGTCTCTGGAGAATTGCTATTTATGAGGTGTTTTATATAAGTGAAGTTGGAGGGTGTTTTGAATCGACAAGCCTGTTTTAGAGATACGATGCGTAAAAAAATAGCGACCGAAGTCGCTATTTTTGTATTTAAAAATTAAGCTTCTTGTTGGATACCTGCAACTAACCAGTCTTGGCTAGAACCCGCAGGTTTTACAAAATGCCAAACTTCAGTAAACGGCTGAGGTAAGCTGTTAAGATCTTCACTTACTGTACCCGTAAAACGTACACTTACTACGTATTGACCATTTTCAGTTGCAGAATCTGCAACCATCGCATTCAGGTTTGAAAATTCAGCTACATCTTGATCTTGATTTGCCATGATATCTTGATACATAGACTGATAAAGATCTGGTGTTAAATAACGCTGAATCTCAGAAATGTTACTTGCTGTATTCATAGATTGAATATGGTTAAAACGTTGACGCGCAATACGTAAGAACGCAGCGGGCTCTGTACCATCAGGAAGCTGACTGCCACTGTTGGTATATGCTGCGCCAAAAGGTGCATTGTTCTGCGGAGCAGCAGTTGAGCCACCTACGGATTGACCAAAGATGTTGGTACTGTCGTTAGATGTACGTGGTGCAGCTTGTTGGCCAAACGGTGATTGATTAGAACCACTGTTTGGCGCATAAGGATTAGCCGCTACTTTTTTTTTTGCGCCCATTTTACGGAAAATGAAGAAAGCAACAGCAGCGGCAAGTAAAATCCAAATCCAACTTGGAATGCCGCCTTTTTCTTCCTGTGCTTGCGCTTGAGAAGCAGAATTGTCATCTGCCAATGCATTTGCAGCAACAGCACCAATTGCAGCACCCGCCACACCTGCTGCAACCATACCCCCTACGCCTGGGCCAGATTTAGCTGGAGCCGTTGCAGGCGCAGTAGGTTGTTGAGCTGGAGTTGCTTGACGAGGTTGTTGATAAGACTGAGTTGGTGCAGCTTGACGGCTCATGCCGTGGCTTTTACCACCACCTGCACGTTTAGCTTCTGCAGCTAAAGGTGCAACTAAAAGAGCCGCTGTTAATAAACCAGCAATCAAGCCACGCTGTCGAACTTCCATCAAATTTTCCTACTCTATAAAAAATAAATATTGACTCTACCTTTATGCAGTCTTTTATCCTAAATTTCAATAAAAAACGTGTATATTTTAGTTGAGTTCATCACTTAAGCTCATTGCTTCGGTTAAAGCTTCATGTAAGCGTGCAACTGAAATGACGGTAACACCTGCAATATCTTTTTGTGGTGCATTGCCACGAGGCAGAATAATGTACTTAAATCCATGTTTAATGGCTTCTTTTAAACGTTCTTGACCATTAGGAACAGGGCGAATTTCACCTGAGAGTCCGACTTCACCAAAAACAGCTAACTGTTGTGGCAAGGCTTTCGCTCGAAGACTAGAGGCACAGGCCAATAAGACGGCTAAATCAGAGCCTGTTTCGGTGATCTTTAACCCTCCAACCACGTTCACGTAAACATCTTGTCCAGATGTTTGCACGCCACCATGACGATGCATGACTGCCAAAAGCATATTTAAACGGTTTTGTTCTAAGCCTAAAGCGACCCGACGTGGTTGACCATGCGCATCATCCACCAAAGCTTGCACTTCGACCAAGAGTGGGCGAGTACCTTCACGGCTAATCATCACGATTGAACCGGGAATCGCCTCATCATAACGGCTTAAAAAAATTGCCGATGGATTCGCTACTTCTCTTAAGCCTTTATCTGTCATGCCAAAAACACCGAGTTCATTGACTGCGCCAAAACGGTTTTTAACAGCACGAATCATTCGGTAACGTGAGTCGGATTGACCTTCAAAATACAACACGCAGTCCACCATATGCTCAAGTACACGGGGCCCTGCCAGTGAACCTTCTTTGGTGACGTGTCCCACAATAAACAGTGCGGTTCCACTATTTTTAGCAAAACGTGTCAGTAAGGCTGCAGATTCACGAATTTGAGATACACCGCCTGGTGCAGATTGGAGTGTCTCGGTATACAGTGTTTGGATCGAATCCAAAATAGCCACAGCAGGGCGTTCATGTGCAAGCACTTCACAAATACGCTCAACACAGGTTTCTGCCATAACTTTGAGTTTATCTGTTGGTAGGTCGAGGCGGCTTGCACGTAAAGCAACTTGAGAGAGTGATTCTTCACCAGTGACATACAAGGCTGCGCTATTGGCTGCCGCCATATGGGTTGCTGTTTGCAGTAAAATGGTCGATTTACCAATACCAGGATCCCCCCCGATTAGGACGACAGAACCTGTAACTAAGCCCCCCCCTAACACCCGATCAAATTCGCCTATCCCTGTTGCTAGGCGTGTTTCATGCGAAACTGAAATTTGGTTTAATGTGGTAATTGTTGCGGCTTGACCTGCATACCCCCCGCCCATTTTAGGTTGTGCGCGATGGCTGATAGCAGGGGCAATACTGACTTCATTTAAGCTGTTCCATTCACCACACTCTGAACATTGGCCTGCCCATTTTGGGTGATCTGCGCCACATTGTTCGCAACGATATACACTTTTTACTTTTGCCATGCTCGATTGGGTGCACTATTTTAAGATTAGACTGCTTCACAGCATACAGAGGATTGGATTTGAAATGAATGCTCAAAATCAAAAAGCCACCCGAAGGTGGCTTTGATATACAGACTCGCAAAGGAATTTTCAAAGAGACTTAATACAACTCACCTGATTTTCGTTTTTCGATAAAATCACGTGACTCTTTCACAATGACTGTTGAGAGTAATAGCAAAGCAATTAAGTTTGGAACGGCCATTAAACCATTAAAGGTGTCTGCAAATAACCATACGAGATCAAGAGATGCAACGCAGCCAATGAAAACGGATGCGATGTAAATAATGCGGTACAAGAGGACATACTTTTCGCCCAGTAAATAAGTACAGCATTTTTCACCGTAGTAGCACCAACCTAAAATGGTCGAATAAGCAAAGAACACAATACCAAAAGTCACGATCCAACCACCGACTCCAGGAAGTAACTTATCGAAAACATGGGTTGTTAAAACTGCGCCTGTTTCGCCTCCAAAGCTATTGCCAGCCATGATAAAGCCCATGACCAATACAATCCCCGTAATACTACAAACAATAATAGTGTCAATGAAGGTGCCTGTCATAGAGACCAAACCTTGACGTGCAGGGTGATCTGTTTTTGCAGCAGCGGCGGCAATTGGTGCCGAGCCCATACCTGCTTCATTTGAGAAGACGCCACGTGCAACACCATAACGAATCACCGCACCAATCGCACCACCCGCTACTGCTTCACCAGTAAAGGCATCCCGGAAAATTAGCTCAAGTGCAGGCATAACCAATTCAAGATGGTTAAAGATAATGATCAGACCGCCGAGGACATAGCCGATAGCCATGATGGGAACAATGAAAGAAGCTGCTTTGGAAATAGACTTAATTCCACCCAAAATCACTAAGGCAGAAAATACAGTAATGACGATGCCTGTGATCCATGTTGCAACTCCTGTGCTGTTTTCTATAGCCAGTGCAACGGTGTTGGACTGTACGGAACTACCAATACCAAATGAAGCTAATGTGCCAAAAAGGGCGAAAATTAGTGCCAACCATTTCCATTTTAAGCCACGTTCAATGTAGTACATTGGGCCACCCGACATTTCGCCTTTTTCATTTTTGATGCGGTATTTTACGGCCAGTACACCTTCACCATATTTGGTGGCCATACCGAACAGCGCAGTCATCCACATCCAAAACACAGCCCCTGGACCACCTAAAACACAGGCTGTTGCCACACCTGCAATATTACCTGTACCAATAGTCGCTGATAGCGCGGTCATCAATGACGCAAAATGAGAAATGTCTCCTGCATGTGATTTGGCATCCTCGTGTTTTCCAAAAACTTGTTTAAAGGCCAAAGGCAACATGCGAATTTGCCAAAAAAATAAACGTAGGGTGAGAAATATACCTGTCCCAACAATGAGGACCAGCATGTAGGGCCCCCAGACCCAGCCACTGATCATTTCCATAAATGTTTGTAAATTTTCTGTATTCATTTTTCTTTTGATCCTCTATGTTTTAAAACTTGAAATTTCTATAAAAAATTTGAGTTTTATTAAGCAATTGATATGCCATAGTCATGCATCCTGCACGATTTCTTGTCTTTTTTAGTCTTGGTCTATTTGTTGCATGGAATTTATTTTTTGACAAGCATTTTGAGATTTTTTTCTGAACAGTCTTTGGAGCATGATTTATTCCAAGGGAAATATAAGAAAAATTAATTAACTTTTCAAAATATGTTGAAAAAATAGATTAATGCAATTTTGTTTTTATTTTTGTGTTTTTTTCGGGTAATTTTGGCGGTTGGATATATAAGATGACATCAAGAATGAGTTTAGAAAATACAGAATCGACCTCTGAACAAGGCGATTTAAAACGGAGTTTGTCCAATAGGCATTTACAATTAATTGCGATTGGCGGTGCAATTGGTACAGGTCTCTTTATGGGGTCGGGGAAGACCATTAGCCTTGCTGGGCCGTCTATTCTCATCATCTACATGATTATTGGTTTTATGGTGTTTTTGGTCATGCGTGCGCTTGGCGAATTACTACTATCGAACTTGAAATATAAGTCATTTATTGACTTTTCAACGGATTTGATTGGGCCGTGGGCAGGTTATTTTGTCGGTTGGACATACTGGTTATGTTGGATCACGATTGGTATTGCTGACTTATCAGCCATTATTTATTACCTGCAGTTCTTTAATGGAGGCTTGCCTTTCACTCCGGGTGAAGGGGTGATGATCAGTATTGCCGCCATAGTCTTTATCATGGGTTTAAACCTGGTGACGGTGAAGTTGTTTGGTGAGCTTGAGTTTTGGTTTGCACTGATCAAAATTATTGCAATTGTTGTGCTCATCGCTGTGGGTTTGTGGATGATCTTCACAGGGTTTACCTCAACAGCAGGTCAGGTCGCATCCTTTACGCATCTTTGGTCACATGGTGGAATTTTCCCTACAGGCGTGACAGGCTTCCTTGCTGGTTTCCAAATCGCTATTTTTGCCTTTGTTGGGGTAGAATTGGTAGGTACGACTGCTGCTGAAACCAAAGATCCTGAAAAGAATTTGCCTAAAGCAGTCAACTCGATTCCAATCCGTATCATCATTTTCTATGTGTTGGCTTTAGTGATTGTGATGTCTGTGACTCCATGGAACACAATTGACCCTACAGTTTCGCCCTTTGTGAACTTGTTTAGCCAAGCGGGGATTGCTGCTGCTGCCATCATCATGAATTTGGTGGTGCTGTCTTCTGTGATGTCATCCATGAACAGTGGCGTGTTTTCAACTTCGCGCATGTTGTTTGGTTTGTCACGTGAAGAGCAAGGTCCAAAAGCATTTGGTCATTTAAACAAACGTGCTGTTCCTGCCAATGCACTGTATTTTTCTGCAGTGTGTTTGTTGTTGGGCGCAGCGCTTCAATATTTTGTTCCAAATACAGTTGAAGCCTTTACTTTGGCAACCACACTTTCGACGATTTTGTTTATCTGTGTTTGGATTATGATTATCTGGAGCTACATTGTTTACTATAAAACTCGTCCAGAATTACATGCAAAATCAACCTTTAAACTACCAGGCGGTTTATTTACCTGTTGGTTTGTGATTATTTTCTTCATTGGTGTGATTTATGTGCTGTCTTTAGAAGCCGACACCATGAAAGCTTTAATGGTGAGCCCAATTTGGTTCATTATTTTAATTATTGGTTATTTTGGTTTTTACAAACCGAAAAATAAATAATCACTGTGATTGAGAAAAACACCAGTCTTTAACTGGTGTTTTTTTTTCACACACTATAATCTTTAGCGCTTAGTGGTTTGGTCATGTCTCTTGATCAGGTTATACTTCTTCAAAATATTAAATAGGTGGTCAGATGCGTTCTGTCATTTGCTGCATCAGTGTCTTGGTGATGAGTACTGCATTCATTGGTTGTGGTCAATCTGGTGCATTACATATGCCAAATGATCCAAACTACGACAAACGGGCAAAATATTTGCTTTATAAAGATGCCGCTGAAAAACCAGTTGCACAAAAGGAAGACTCAACATCCGTTAAGCAAGAGTTTGCTGCACCTTTAGTTGAAACCAATCAACCTTAATCCCTTAAACGCTTCATAGAAAGGATACATTCATGAGTTTTACCCGCAATCATGGGGTTTTGCAGGCCGAGCAATGCTCACTGCAACAGCTTGCGCAGCAATTTGGTACGCCACTGTATGTTTATTCAAAGGCCACTTTTGAAAAGCATTACACAGAAATGGATCGTGCTTTTGATTTTATTGATCATCAAATTTGCTTTGCGGTCAAGTCGAACTCAAACATTGCAGTATTGAATGTTCTTGCGAAGCTGGGTGCTGGTTTTGACATTGTGACGGGTGGGGAACTGGCTCGAGTGCTAAAAGCTGGTGGTGATGCTTCTAAAATCGTATTTTCGGGTTTAGGTAAAACTGAAGCAGACGTTCAAAAAGCCTTAGAAGTGGGTATTGCATGCTTCAATGTCGAGTCTTATGCAGAGTTGGATCGGATTCAAAAAGTTGCAGCCAAGCTCGGCAAAAAAGCACCGATTTCACTGCGCGTCAATCCAGATGTAGATGCGAAAACGCATCCTTATATTTCAACAGGCTTGAAAGAAAATAAATTTGGGATTCCGTCTGATGCGGTCTTTGAAACCTATGCCTATGCTGCAACCCTACCGAATTTAGAGATTATTGGGATTGACTGCCATATTGGTTCACAGTTGACTGAGACACAACCTTTTGTTGATGCCTTAGATCGTATGATTTTGATGATCAATCAACTGAAAGCGATGGACATTCAGTTGAAACATATCGACATTGGTGGTGGTTTAGGCGTGACTTATAAAGATGAAGTCCCACCAACTGTGTTTGAATATGCCAATGCAATGAAGCCTGCTTTAGAAAAATTAGGTTTGAAAGTGTATATGGAGCCAGGACGTAGTATTTCTGCAAATGCAGGTGTGTTACTGACCAAAGTTGATTTATTGAAGCCGACTGTGCATCGTAACTTTGCCATTATTGATGCAGCTATGAATGACTTGATTCGTCCTGCGTTGTATGAGGCGTGGATGGATATTCAGCCCGTTACACCTCGTTCGGATGTTGAGGAACAAGCGTGGGATGTGGTTGGGGCGATTTGTGAAACGGGTGACTTCTTAGGTAAAGAGCGAATGCTTGCACTGAAAGAAAATGACCTGCTTGCTGTATTGGGTGCAGGAGCCTATGGTTTTGCAATGAGCTCAAATTATAACAGTCGTGGCAGAGCTGCTGAGGTGATGGTGGATGGTGATCAAGCGCATTTGATTCGTGAGCGTGAAACCATTGAGTCACTTTGGGATAAAGAACGTTTATTGCCTGAAGGATAATGCAGATGTTTTTAGAATTTACCAAAATGCATGGTCTAGGCAATGACTTTATGGTGGTTGACCTCATTAGCCAAAGAGCTTTTTTGGATACGGTAACGATTCAACGTTTGGCTGACCGTCATTTTGGCATCGGGTTTGATCAGCTTTTGATTGTTGAACCACCTGACTTACCCAATGTTGACTTCAAATATCGCATTTTTAATGCCGATGGTTCTGAAGTTGAACAGTGTGGTAACGGGGTTCGCTGTTTTGCCCGCTTTGTGCATGAGCGTCAATTGACCACGAAAACCAAGATTAAAGTACAAACCAAAGCAGGAATTGTGGAACCTGAACTCGGCCAAAATGGCTGGGTGCGGGTGAACATGGGCTATCCAAAATTTTTGCCGCAGGAAATTCCATTTATTGCGGATGCGCCTGAAGCTTTGTATGACATTGCTTTGGCAAATGATGAACAGCTTACAATTGATGTGGTTAATATGGGTAATCCGCATGCAGTCACTATTGTTCCTGATGTGATTAGAGCTGATGTTGCAAGGATTGGTCCTCAGGTGGAGTCGCATGAGCGTTTTCCACAACGTGTCAATGCTGGTTTTATGCAGATTATTGATGAAAAACATGCGCGTTTGCGTGTGTTCGAGCGTGGTGTAGGCGAAACACTTGCATGTGGTACAGGGGCATGCGCCGCAGCAGTTTCTGGTATGCGCCGTGGCTTACTGGCCTCATCAGTTGAGATCGAGCTAGCTGGTGGTAAGTTACATATCGAATGGCGTGACGGTGATGTGGTTTGGATGACAGGTCCAACCGCAAATGTCTACGAAGGACGTATTGATCTGAGTTATTACCAAAACTAATTGAGACTCACATAAGAAGCACTGATTCGTCAGTGCTTTTTTTATGCAAAATGAAAGACACATCTAAAAAGCTTAGACAGTGTTACTATGCAAAATATAAGCATTCTTTATTTGACTGAACAATAGAGGCGATTTGTGACCTTTGAGCCCATGCAACTGCTCGCGATGTGGTTAAAACAACGAGAAATACAAAACCAGTCTGTGCATACTTTGCAGGCTTATGAGCGTGATGTGTCTGATTTTTTACTGTTCTGTGAGCAGAAAAAACTTCAACTTAATGATGTTGAAGCAACCGATTTGCGTGAATATGTGGCACAAAAAGTTGAACATCAACAACTTAGTTCTAGCAGTTTACAGCGGATGTTGTCTGCGATTCGTCAATTTATGAAATGGGCTGAGCAAGGGCAATATTTGGCTTTTAATCCTAGCGATGACTTTCAGCTTAAACGTAAACCACGTCCTTTACCGGGCTTGGTCGATATTGAAACCATCAATCAAATTTTGGATCAGGCTTTACCTGAAAAAGAAGTCGAACAGCAAATGTGGTACCGCGACAAAGCATTGCTTGAGTTGCTCTATGCCAGTGGATTACGCCTAGCAGAAGTACAAGGCTTAAGAATTAAAGATATTGATTTCAATCGACAGTTACTACGTATTACAGGTAAAGGGAATAAAACTAGAGTCGTGCCATTTGGTTCTAAAGCCAAAGAGGCAGTGATGAAATGGCTAAGCATTTATCCACTGTGGAATGGGGACTTTGTTCCTGATGCACAAGTTTTTATTACACAAAAGGGCAATCCTTTGGGGATGCGCCAGATTGAAAATCGGGTCAAGTTTCAAGCACAGCGTGCAGGGGTAAATATTGATCTGCATCCGCACTTACTCAGGCACTGTTTTGCCAGTCACATGCTGTCAAATAGTGGTGACTTACGCGCGGTGCAGGAAATGTTAGGGCATAGTAATTTAAGTACTACACAAATTTATACGCATGTTGATTTTGACCGCCTAGCGCAGGTGTATGACCAGACGCATCCCAGAGCACAGCAGAAATCTAAAAATTAGTGCATTGGTTTTTTAAAAATACAGTCACAAAAGTTTGGTAATATTTCGTTGAATCTTTTCAGCCAAAAGTTGATTTAAGTGAGCTAAGAATAAAGTGGATACAAAAAAAGCAGAATATTAATAAAAAATTCGGCATTATTTTTGCTTTGTAATCATTGAAATAAACCCATTTGGTGACTGCGCTTAACTCGAAAAAACACTATTATGAACTTTTGTAGAATAATCATTTAGCAAAAATTAGAGTATAAACTTAAAAATAGGATTGGCTTGTTGTTCCCTGTTCAGAAAAATGGTGACTTTAAGCTTATATTGAAAATGACAAGTGTGAATATAGGTCAGTAGATGATTTCAGATATACAAGCAAAGTATGATCAACTTAGTTCAGCGCAAAAAGATATTTTTGCGGGTTATGGACTACGTCAAGTTAAACACTTTGTTGAAATTAGTTTAGCCAATATTGAGCCAGTACTGCCTGAAAATGCATTTGTTCAAGGGATTAATGCTGCGGGTAAAGTTCAGGCGTTCAATCCAGAAACTGGACAATATTATCTTTGGATTTCTGACTTACAGTGGCAAGCAACAACTCAGCCATCAAATAGCATTGATTTGAAAGAGGACTTTCTTGAAGTCTGGAAAATTTTTAATCTTGAACAATATGATTTGATTGATTTAAGTCATATTCATCGTGATTTTTTAGAAAGTCAGTTGGCTTAATGCTATAGAGAGTATGCTCAAGTAGTGGGCTGTTTTGATCGAGTTTTAGATGATTAAAATAGCCACGATGTTGCATGGCCAGACGTTTCATCATGGCTTCAGAAGCTATGTTCTGAACTGCGGTAAAGGCAACGATTTCATTTAATTTTAAAATAGAAAAAGTAAAAAATAAGCAAGCCTGTGCCGCTTCAGTTGCATAACCTTGATGCCAAAACTTTGGATCAAATCGTCAACTGATTTCAATACAAGGTGAAAATCAAAGCGTTCAGGTTGAATATTTAAACCTGTAAATCCAATAAACTTTCGCTTGTACTTCAATTCAACCGCCCAAAAGCCCAACCATTTTGATTGATGAATTGTTGAAATGTTTGCGTGAGCGGACTTGGAAAATAACCTATCACTTGGGCATCGGCATTTAACTTTGCAAACGCATCAAAATCATTTGCATGCCATGATCTTCAGCGTAAACGCTGAGTTTCAATGCTAAAAGGTTTTGACCTAGTCATCAAATTTCATCAAGCGGGAGTTGAAAACTTTGCTTAATAATTTGGCTAGGCAGGTCTGTTTTGACACTGGTAATGCCATTCTTTTTAGTTAAATGTGTCGATTGGAACTTGCGATAGCTTTCTAAATCAGGTACCACGACTTTCAGCATTGCATCGCATTCTCCTAAAATAATGTAGCATTCCATAACTTGAGGGAGTTCTTTCATTGCCTCAATAAAAGTATCAATGGTTTCCGCATCCTGTCCCACCAACCAAATACGTGAAAACAGAATTAATTGCAGACCAATTTTTTGCGGATCGACCACAGTTGTATAGTTTTGAATGACACCTGCTTCTTCTAAAAGTTTGACACGTCTTAAACACGATGAGGGTGAAAGGCCAATTTCACGGGCTAGGTCATTATTTTGAATACGGCCATTGTCTTGCAAATAGCGAATGATATTTTTATCAATACGATCAAGTTTTATACGCACAGACTTTGGTGATTGTTTCATATCTTAGAATATAATTTGAAAAATACGTTTTATTATAGAATAAATTGAAAGCCAATTTTGTAATATTTCGCACATACTAATTTTCACTTTCTAAAACATGAAAGGGGAAAGGAAATGTCTGTATATGTACTCTTTGCACTCACAGTGCTACCGCTGATTTTTACACCTGGGCCAGATATGTTATTTATTTTGTCTCAAGTTATGGGCAAAGATGCAAAAGCAGGCATGATGGCAACAGTTGGTGTATGTACAGGCTACTTACTCCATTCCATTTTAGTGGCTTTGGGTATTGCAGCCATTATTGTATCGTTTCCTGTTTTGTTTGAAACTATTCGTTGGTTAGGAATTGGCTATTTATTGTATTTGGCTTTTGGTTTATTAAAGTCAGTGTTTAGTAGTAAAAAACTGCAACTGGAACGTCAAGTGGAACGTAATCCAATCAAAAAAGGCTTTTTTACCGCGCTATTAAACCCTAAGGGAATGTTGATTTACTTTGCAATTTTACCGCAATTTATAGATAAGTCAGGTCATACAGTTAGCCAAGGCCTGATCCTTTCTTTGCTGTTTATTGCGATGATTTTTGTGGTGTACTGTAGTTTGAGCTTTGTTTTTGCAAAAATCACACAGAAGTCTCAAATAGATGCGCGTAAACAAAAATGGATTGATGGCACTTCTGGAAGTTTGTTGGCTTTGGCTGCAACATGGCTCATTGTGAACTAAGCTGAGATCAAAAGCATGTCTGAATGACATGCTTTTTTTTAATTGCGCTTTCAATAAAGCGTCATAAATAGCTTATATGATGTGATGTGGAAATGCAGAGAGTGTGACTTTAATTTACTCGAAAGCATTTCTATCTTAAATGACAAATTTCAACACCAATATAAAGATGTGAACAGACAGTCAATAACTCGTAGTTGAAGCAAATTCGCAGAAAAGAAATCAGATCTGCCAATAATACAAATCAAATAAAAACATAATAAAAATCAATCCTTAATATATGTATGATTTTGTGCAAATAAACTGCGGATAAAAAAGTATGAACGCGACGTTCAGCTAAAATTACGCATTTTTACAGCTCTTTGATGAATTGTGACTTGACCGAAATGCCGTACACATTGCAAGATAGGGCACCTAAAAAAATTTAAGTGAAGAGTTAAACTAACTTTTCTCAACATTTACATTTGCTAAAACAGCCGAGGATTACATGAAGGCTCTTGTTGCTGTAAAACGTGTGGTTGATGCCAACGTTAAAGTTCGCGTTAAGCCGGACAACAGTGGTGTTGACTTAACAAACGTTAAAATGTCAATTAACCCATTCTGTGAAATCGCAGTGGAAGAAGCGGTTCGCTTAAAAGAAAAAGGAACTGTTTCAGAAATCGTTGTTGTTTCTATTGGTCCTAAAGAAGCGCAAGAACAGATTCGTTCTGCAATGGCGCTTGGTGCAGACCGCGGTATCTTGGTTGAAGCTGATGACAGCCAACTGGGTGCTTTAGAAATTGCGAAAGTGTTGAAAGGCGTTGTTGACGCTGAACAACCTCAGTTGATTCTTCTTGGTAAGCAAGCCATTGATGACGACTCTAACCAAGTTGGTCAAATGCTTGGCGCACTGTTAGGCGCGGGCCAAGGTACATTCGCTTCAGAAGTTAAAGTTGAAGGCGATAAAGTACAAGTAACGCGTGAAATCGACGGTGGTTTACAAACTGTTGAGCTTGCACTTCCAGCAATCATCACGACTGACTTACGTTTGAATGAGCCACGCTATGCTGCTCTTCCAAACATCATGAAAGCGCGTAAAAAACCGCTTGATACAAAGTCGCCTGCTGATTTTGGTGTTACGACAACAACTAAACTGAAAACAGTTAAAGTTGAAGCACCTGCTGAACGTAAAGCTGGTGTACAAGTGAAGTCTGTAGACGAGCTTGTAGAAAAACTAAAAAATGAAGCGAAAGTGATCTAATACAGAAGGATAAAATCATGAGTATTTTAGTTATCGCTGAGCACGACAACAAAGCACTAAATGGTGCAACTTTAAACGTTGTTGCTGCAGCTCAAAAAATCGGTGGTGATATCACTGTATTAGTTGCAGGTTCTGGCGCACAAGCAGTTGCTGATGCTGCTGCAAAAGTTGCGGGTGTAAGCAAAGTATTACTTGCTGACAATGCAGTTTANNACCAATTGGCTGAAAACGTTGCTGCTTTGGTTGCAGACATCGCGAAAGGCGGTTACAAACACGTATTGGCTGCATCAACTACAACAGGTAAGAATATTCTTCCACGTGTAGCTGCACTTCTTGACGTAAGCATGATCACAGACATCATCGCTGTTGAATCTGCAAACACGTTCAAACGTCCAATCTACGCAGGTAATGCGATTGCAACAGTTCAGTCTGATGAAGCAATCATTGTTGGTACTGTACGTGGTACAGCATTTGACCCTGTCGCTGCTGAAGGTGGTTCTGCTGTGGTTGAAGCTGTAAGTGATGCAAAAGATGCAGCTATCTCTAAGTTTGTTGCTGAAGAGATCGTGAAATCTGAACGCCCAGAATTAACTGCTGCGCGTATCGTGGTTTCAGGTGGTCGTGGTGTGGGTTCAGGTGAGAACTACCATACTGTTCTTGATCCATTGGCTGACAAATTGGGCGCTGCTCAAGGTGCATCACGCGCTGCGGTTGACGCTGGTTTCGTTCCAAACGACATGCAAGTGGGTCAAACAGGTAAAATTGTTGCACCTGATCTGTATATCGCTGTAGGTATCTCTGGTGCGATTCAGCACTTGGCAGGTATGAAAGATTCTAAAGTGATCGTTGCGATCAACAAAGATGAAGAAGCACCGATCAATGCAGTAGCAGATTACTGGTTGGTAGGTGATTTGAATACCGTTGTTCCTGAGTTAGTTTCTAAAATCTAATCACGAATAACCGTTTCAAAAAAGTGCCCCTGTGTAGGCAGTTAGACTAAAATTTAACTGTATTCACAGGGGCATTTTCTATTTGTCATTTTATGGATTGAGTTGTATTTTTCAGGTGAAAAGACCTGATGTCCCTCATTTAAGTTTGTCGTTTTAAACCATTGTATTCTGTAAAATGTGATCAAAATTAAGAATTCTTTAAGATTGGTGTGTTAGCTCATTTTTGTATTTGTGATATTATTTGCCATCTATTTTTAAGCTTAACTTATACAAAAACTCTTTTGTTAAGTTGGGAGTCGTGATTTTGCTGATTGATACCCGAGTATCGTGGTCTGTTCTGATCCTTGCTGTGTTGTGTTTAATATTTCCATTTTTGGCTGATCTACAGTTTCCACTTTTAGATGGTGCTGTTGTACGTGGCGTGGAAAATATACAAGCTCTACTTTTATTGATATTCGCTGTATTTAGTTATTTTTACATGCAACCAATGTGTCTTCCTGAGGGTAAAAAGTATTTTTGGATCTGGGCAGTACTGTGGTGGTTACTTCTATTTGGGCGTAGCACCAGTTGGGGTAGAGACTATTTTCCCGAAGTCCCCAAAGTATATTTTCGTAGCATCTCGGTGGTTTTGATTGGTTCAGTCGTATTTATGTTGTTGGTTAAACCATTGCGCCATGAGATTGGGATAAAAATGAAGAGCGTGGCTATTCCTGCTTGGGCAATGCTGCTTACAGTGTTGGGATTGATTATTTCTGACGGCATTGAGCATAGTCGTATTTATGGTGGGATCTTTTTACATTATGTTGCTTATAAAGACCTCATGGAAGAGCTGTATGAGTTTCCTTTGATTATTGGTCTATTTATGATGGCTTTCAATATTATGCAGCAAGATAAGCAAGTATTAAAATAATACCTTTATCAAAATGTATGATCTAAAGTCCTCAAAAATGAGGGCTTTTTTACTTTTTATATGATGCCAAAAGACAATAGTGGTAAGCGTGAAAATGAGATCCTATACATGTGTAAAAAATAACCCCTAAATTAAAGAAAATTAACGAGATTAACGACGACTAAGCGACACAAAAATCAGAGTATTTATGCTATAATTTACGGCTATATTTTAGTTTTTAGTTCAGTCTTTTGAATTAATAATTTTGCAAGTTTTACGACATATAAATGCAAGCGGCTTTACGTTTGTAGAATAAGGAGTATGCATGAGCGTATCGGAAATCAGACCGATTGCGATTGAGGATGAACTCAAGAACTCGTATCTTGACTATGCAATGAGCGTGATTGTTTCTCGTGCTTTGCCCGATGTTCGAGATGGTCTAAAGCCTGTTCATCGTCGTGTGCTTTATGCAATGCACGAATTGGGCAATGACTACAACAAAGCTTATAAAAAGTCTGCCCGTGTGGTTGGTGATGTAATCGGTAAATATCACCCGCATGGTGATTCTGCTGTGTATGAAACCATCGTTCGTATGGCTCAAGACTTTAGCTTGCGTTATCAATTAGTTGATGGTCAGGGGAACTTTGGTTCGGTCGATGGTGATAGCGCAGCTGCGATGCGTTATACCGAAGTGCGTATGCGGAAGTTGACTCATGAAATCTTGGCCGATCTTGAAAAAGATACGGTGGATTGGGAAGACAACTACGACGGTTCTGAGCGTATTCCTCAAGTCATGCCGACGCGTATTCCAAATTTATTAATTAATGGGACGACAGGTATTGCTGTGGGTATGGCGACCAATATGGCGCCACACAACATGACTGAAGTGGTGAACGCTTGTTTGGCTTATGCTGAAAACCCAAATATTTCAATCGAAGGGTTGATGGAATATATTTCGGGCCCAGATTTTCCTACAGGTGGCATTATTTACGGTAAAGCGGGTATTGTAGATGCTTACCGTACGGGTAAAGGTCGTTTGCACATTCGTGGTAAATACCATTTTGAGGAAGACCCAAAAACAGGTCGTACCACGATCGTGTTTACCGAGATTCCGTATCAAGTCAACAAAGCGAAAACCATTGAGCGTATTGCTGAACTGGTAAAAGAGAAAAAACTTGAAGGTATTTCAGAGCTACGTGACGAATCTGATAAAGAGGGTATGCGTATTGCCATTGACTTGAAGCGTGGTGAAAACGCTGAAGTTGTGGTGAATAATCTGTTCCAAAATACACAGCTTGAAAACTCATTCAGCATTAACATGGTCTGCCTAGATAATGGTCAGCCAAAGTTAATGAATTTGAAAGACATTGTTGCGGCATTTATTCGTCACCGCCAAGAAGTGGTGACACGTCGTACGATGTATGAGTTACGCAAAGCACGTGAACGTGGTCATATCTTAGAAGGTTTGACTGTTGCACTTGCAAATATTGATGCAATCATCGAAACCATCAAGACATCAGCAAATCCATCTGAAGCACGTGAGCGTTTGCAAGCAGGTGAATGGGCAGCAGGCAATGTAATTGCATTGCTTGAAAAAGCAGGTTCAGTTTCTGTACGTCCAGATGAAATTGAAGGTGAGGATCCAAGTCGTCCTTTTGGTTTGGACGGTCAGATTTATCGTTTGTCACCTGCACAAGTGGGTGCGATTCTTGAACTTCGTTTACACCGTTTAACTGGTTTAGAACAAGACAAGTTACAAGCTGAATATACTGAAATTTTAGGTCAGATTGCTGAACTTACAGCGATTCTCAATGACTTTAATTTATTGATGGGCGTGATTAAAGAAGAGTTAGCTTTAATTTTGCAACAATATGGCGATGCGCGTCGTACCGCAATTGTTGAGTCACGTATTGACTTCTCTCGTGAAGATTTAATCCCTGAGGAACAAGTCGTATTGACTGTTTCTAAAACAGGTTATGCAAAAACTCAACCGCTGTCAGATTATGCTGCGCAGCGTCGTGGTGGTCGTGGTAAGTCTGCGACATCAATGAAAGAAGATGATTACATTCAACACCTGATTGTGACATCGAACCACGCAACTGTGCTGTGTTTCACCGATGTAGGTAAAGTTTACCGTCTGAAAGTGTTTGAGGTGCCACAAGCGTCACGTGGTTCAAAAGGTCGCCCAATGGTGAACTTACTTCCATTGGATGCAGATGAAACGATTACAGCGATTCTTCCTGTGATTGATGCACCGAAGAAATTTAAAGAGCGCTTAGCTGACTTTAAAAACTTTGTTCGTAGCAATGTGGCGACATTACGTGAAAACAGTGTTTTTGAAGCGCACTATGAAGCACTGAAAGCGTCATTTGATGAATTGGCAGAAGATGCGGATGAACTATCTGATGCACTGCGTAAGCAATTGAAAGAGTTAGGTGTTGAGCTTTCAACATCGGATTTGGACAATGAAACGTTGGTGGAATTTGCTGATCTAGCAGAGAAAATGCGTAAGAATTTCTTTGTATTTATGGCAACGGCATCTGGTACAGTAAAACGTGTTGAACTTGAACAGTTTAGTAATGTTCGTTCAAATGGTTTACGTGCAATTGAGCTCAATGAAGAAGATACTTTAATTGGTGTAGCTATTACCGATGGCGAGCAACAAATCATGTTGTTCTCGAACGAAGGTAAAGCTATCCGTTTTGCTGAAACTGATGTTCGTGCAATGGGGCGTTCTGCTAAAGGTGTCCGTGGTATGCGAGTGACCATTGGTTCTGCTCAAGCGGATGAAGTGGAAGAGTCTGATTCGGAAGAAGATGATTCAGATGCAAACTTTATTAGTCGTATTGTTTCATTAGTGGTTGTGCCTGAAACTGGAGAAGTTTTATGTGCTTCTGCCAATGGCTATGGTAAACGTACACCAGTAGATGATTTCCCAACCAAGAAACGTGGTGGTAAGGGCGTAATCGCCATTAAGACCTCTGAGCGTAATGGCGAGCTTGTGGGTGCAGTAGCGATTGATGAAACCAAAGAATTGATGCTGATTTCTGATGGTGGTACTTTAGTACGTACCCGTGCTTCTGAAGTTGCGCAGACTGGTCGTAACGCTCAAGGTGTTCGTCTCATTCGTTTAGGTGAAAATGAAACCTTGGTGGGTGTTGAGGCGATTGAAGCAGTTGAAGATGAAGAGGAAATTTTAGATGAGTCCTTAGATACTGTTGAAGAAACGGTGGCTGATGACATAAATCTAGAAGTACCTGAGAATTCAAGTGATTTGAATACACCAAATGAAGAATAAGTGAATGAAAATGAAAAGGGCGCTTCGGCGTCCTTTTTTATACAAACAATACAGCGATTGTTGGGAAAGATTATGAAGCTAAAATTATTGATACTAGGCTGTGCATTGGCTTTAACAGCTTGTGATAAATTGGGACAAAAAGCATTAGACTCAATTCCAAATCCGAGTCCTGTACAGGAAAAAGTGGCTCAAGACGCCTATCAAGCTTTTACTCGAGGTGATTTTCCACAGCTCTATACTTATTTTGAGCCAGAGTTACAGCGTGAATTTAAAACTCATGAAAAAGACATGCGTAAGTTCGCAAAAACCATTCCTAAACAAGCTATTACGACTCAAAAAATTGTATCGAAACACATTGAGAAATCCACAGCAAAACCGAGCTTATATGCTGTAACGTATGAATATGCTTATAGCAATAAAAACCTAGTTCAGTATGATGTTGGTTTTGACAAAGCAGGCGGAAGTACAAAAATTCGTAGTTTTGACGTGAAACTTTATGGGGCTTCAACGGATTAACAACTGAGACTAGAGTATTTGAGGCATCGGTGTTTAGCGGTGTCTTAGACGCCAATAGGCAAGACCTGAACATACCAGACCAAACACAAATAGGTATAGGAGTTTGGGGAGAACAAGAGCAGTTGGTACACCCATTTGGTTGAGTTGGATAAACATTTGAATCCCTTTGGTGGAAGGTAAAATGTGACCTAAATATTGTATCCATGTTGGCATTGCAGCATGTGGCCATGCTGTACCTGAGAGTAGAAATAGCGGAATAGACGTAAATACAATGACATGTCCTGCACGCTCAGGCATATCGAAAAATGTTGAAATCAACATGCCTAAAGCCACGATACAGCCTATAAAAATCGGTACAGCCAGTAGCATGCCGCTAAAATTCCCTCCATGTGGGTAGTCATTGATCCAGTAAACAAAACCGAATAGATATAAACAACCGAGCATACCAATGGTCAAAATGGCTGAAAAAATAGCAAAAAACTCAGTTGTCGTTGGTCGCCATTTTTGTTCGCGATATCCAGCCAATAACATGCCTAAACCAAGCACGATGGTTTGATGAATAATCAACGGGGCTATCGCTGGAAAAATATAGCTGCCGTAGCCCGACATGGTGTTAAACAGCGGTGTTTGATGAATAGAAATAGCGGGTGAGAAGTGCGCGATATTACCAAATTTTTCCACATGCTCGCGTACAGCATTTTCAATTGAGGTCGCGAGCCCTAATCCAATTTGCTTGGTTTTTAAAAAATTTGCTGCACTGAGATATAGTCCAATTCCACCGACTTCTCCATGCCGAAGACTATTGGAAAGATTCTCAGGTAAAAGCAAAATGCCATCGGCTTGCTGCTGTTTAATCATGTTCTCAGCTTCAAGGAAATTGCCTGTGACAGCTTTAACTTCAACATTTGGACTGAGCGAAACCTGTTGAATAATGTTATTCGTCACAATACTTTGCTCTTCATCCACAATTATAATGGGCAAAGCTTCTGCTTGTTGTGCTTTGTAGGCAGTTGGATAGAAAACACTATAAAAAATCACCGAGAGGATGAGAGTGGTTAGAATCGACTGATTGGCAATGATGTCTTTAAATGTCTTGAGGTAATAGTGCAAAAACAACTTCATGACGCTACTCCTTTGATCCGTTTTTTAAGGAGTAGGACAGAAGTCGCAGTGTAAAAGACCACATAAAGGATCAGAATGAATAAAGGCAACAGTGATGAGCTGATTGGGCTACCAATGACCCATTGTTCGGTTTGTAGTTTGGCATAGGGTGTATAAGGGATAATATTGGCCCAGAATTTGGTAAACAGTGGCGCGTTATTTAAGGGGAGGGTCACTCCTGCAAAACTGAGTGATGAGCCTCCATAGACCGCAATTAAACCAAAGGTTTTAGATAAATTATTGGTGGCTAAAACAATGCTGCTACTGATTAAGGCATAGGCACTATAAAATAAAAGCTGTGCCAGCATGATCAACCAAAGTTGACCTGCAACAAACCAACCACGAATTTCGATTAACCAAAACATCCAAGCCCATGTCCAAAGACTAAAAATGAGTACATAGGTCAGGTTTTTAGAGAGAATAGCTGTAAAAGCCGATTGTTTGTTTAGCCAATTTTGTGCTGTCTGGAACTTAAATTCCTGACCAACTGAGAATGCGACACAGCAACAGAGCAGTAAATGCAAAATCGCAGGAATCATAAAAGGTTCTAAATAGAACTCATAACTCAAGTTTGGGTTATATAAGGTCGAGACTTTAACGTGGGGTGTCGGTATATCTAAGTAAGGAGTGATATTTTCTAAATAACTTTCACCAGCATAGTCTGCCATGGCTTCAACTGTGCTGACTAACATGGCTGATGAAATGGTGTTACCCACACTAAAGTAACTTTGGTTATAGGCAATGCTGATTTCAGCATCTTTAGCTTGCACAAAACGTTGTTCGGCACCATTGGGGATACTGACATAGCCCCAAATTTTGGTTTGGTTCAGTAACTTTTCGACTTCGGTATTTTGATCACTGACGATGGCGACATCTAAAGTATGGTTGAGTCTCAAGTAGCGCTGTATATTTTGGCTCAGTTCACTTTGGTCTTGGTCAATAATTGCAATAGGTAAATGTTCGGGTTTACCTTGGGCAAACATGCTGGAAAACAGCACGATAATAAACAGTGGGGCAAGCGTAACTAAACATAAATCCCACTTATGTTTAAGTAAATAATTCAGTTCCCGCAGTAGCCCAATTAGCATTATTTGCTCTCTTTGACTTTAAACAGCACACTCATGCCGACTTTTAAGTCAGGAATGTCTTGGGCAGGGGTTAAATGAAGTTTAAAACTGCGAATGTCGTAGCCCCCTGTTTGACGGGTGGTTTTAATGGTTGCAAATTCACCTTCGGCATCAATACTTTTAATATCAAAGTTGGCGTTTAGGTTTAAGGCTGGAATAAAGCCTTGAATTTGTTTTGCTTGGTAAATGTTGGCATATTGGTCTTCACGAACGTTGAGTGACACCCAAAGCTCGCGATCTTGAATAATACTCACAATCGGCACACCCATTGCTACTAGCTCGGAGGGCTTACCATAAGTTTTAGATACGGTGCCATTAATTGGCGAGAGTAGTTTGGTTTCGGCTTCAAGCGCATTCGCTTCTGCAACTGCTGCTTTTGCAATTTGAACTTGTGCATCGGCTGAGCTTTTCTGTTGTGGTGTACTGCCACGCTGTGCACGTTCATATTGTTGATATGCCGCTTCTGTCATTTTAGTCGCAGACTGAGCCGCAGCATGCATTTCATCACGACGTTGGCGTGAAATAACACCTTGTTGGTATAAGTTAGCCCCACGTTGATAGGTGGTTTGCGCTAAGTTTTGCTGTGCTTTGAGCGCTTGCCAGTTGGCATACAAACTGGCAATATTTTCTTCCTGAGAACCACGGTCAGCGGTGGATTGTAGTGCTAAAGCGGCTTGTAAACTGGCAAGAGCTTGTTGTTTTTTTGCATCAACTTCTGGGCTGTACAGTCGAACGAGTTCTTGGTTTTTAGTGACTTTTTGTCCATCATGCACATAAATTTCTTCGATTCGGCTTGGTACTTTGGTGCTTATATGAAGCGTTTCAGCTTCAACACGGCCTTGAATATCAACAGTTTTAGGTTGTTGATAGGCTTTCCAAAGACCAAAAGCAATTACGCCCAAAACTAGGATGAGTGCTACTGTGCCGAGGACTTTAATTCTTTTTGACTTTTGATTTGTGTCGGTCGTATCTGATGATGAATTATCCTGATTTATTTTAGTCTGGGCTTGGTCTTCTCGTTGCTCTGTTGTTAACTCATCTTGTGAGGGCGCTATTTGATCTTCTACTGTTTCAGATTTTTGTGGATCGGGCTGATTTTGATCTTGATTCATTAAATGGCTCTCATCAAAGAATTAACGAATAAATCGTGTATTGGGTTGTAGAAGATAGGTTTGAAATTGATCAATCGAACCGTGGCTCTGTAATAATGTTGCCAGTGACATGACATATTTATAGGCATTGAGTGCAGTTTCTGCTTTTAGAGCACTCAGCATGTTTTGTGCATCAATCACCTGAGTGGCGGTACCCATATCTTCTTTAAAGGACAGTTCTTGTATACGTAAATTTTCTTGCGCTGCTTTTATATTTTGCTGCAATAGCTGATCACTTTGCTGCGCTGTGGTGGCTTCGCTATACGATTTATAAATTACATTTTCAATTTCTTGCTTGGTTCGTGCTGTCATCAATTCAGAAGCATAGCGTTGTAACTCTGCTGCTTGGACATTTTTATTTTTATCAATGCCTGAGAACAGATTGTACTGTGCGGCTAAACCAATAATCCAGTTGTTTTTATCATCTAAACTATATTCACCGAAGGCAAAAATATGCGGTTTTTTTGCGGCATTTTGTACCTTAACATTGGCTTGAGCCAGTTGCGTATCCATTTGCATTTTCTGTACTAAAGCAGAGTGATCTGTATACGATTTGAGTAGTGCATTCAAATCTTGATTTTGTGTACTGTTAATGAACAATGGTGTGGTTAATTCTGTAATTTGGCTGCTTTGTAGGAGATTATTCAGTTGAAATAAACTGGCTTTTAAATTGGATTGGCTCGCTTGTTCACTCCGCTGGGCATTGTTTTTTGCCACTTCAAACTGCATGCGTTGCCCTTTACTGATAAAACCTTGTTGTTCAAGCTTGAGTGCATTGTTGTAATGTTTTTGCATGGACAGCAAATTATATTGACTAGAGCTCAATAGTTGCTGTTGCAGTTGAACATTGAAATAGGCTTGAATCAATTCAAAGCGTTGTAGGTCTTGCTGTTGTTTTGTATTGAGTTCGCTACGTTTTGCTTTAATGTTGGCGACTTGTTTTGCACTTGAGGTTAGTCCACCTGTATAAAGTGGCATCATTGCTGAAATGCTCGGGCGAATGACTTGATCTTCTAAAGTGACCTGTGAACTGTCTGGAATCAGTCCTACGCCTTGATGGATGGTCTGATCAATACCTTGTTGTAGACCGCTTAAATCGCCTAAATTAGGGTTTGAATTTTGCCATTGATCAATTTGTGTGGCTACACCATCAGACAGTGTTTGTTCTAAATTATTTTTGAGTGCTCCAAGCGGTATATCAAGCTCATTATGAAAGGCATAAGCACGTACGTTCAGATCGACACGAGGCAACCCCAAGCCTTTTACTGCTTCAGCTTCAAGTTTTGACGCTTGCTGCAAGGCTTGAGTGGCTTGTGTGCTATAAGAATCTTGTAACACATTTTGTTCAGCTTGCTGGTAGCTGATGGATGCTGCAAAAGCAGTAGAGTTAGTGCCAAAACTAAAAGCTAACATGCTGAATGATAAGATTGATGGCAGTGATATACGCAATGAGAATTTGTTGGTCGGTGTGTTAAGCATGTTGGATAGTCTTTGTGGCATGGACACGACTCTTTTCTATGTTTTGCACATTATACGCATAATCTAGTTATGCTGAATGTTGACTCAGTTATTGAATTGTTTAATTTGCAAATGTATATCAATAGATTAGCGATATTTTTACACAAAATAAATGCATTTGCCTTGGCGTAGATAAATGGCTGATACCTTTCTGTAGGGGATGTGGCTTATGGTTCGTTAAAATTGGAGTGTTGATCTTGATTGAATTTTTGACTGTAAAGGTGAGACAACATTGAAATTTTTCCGTTGAATTTACTGCAAGCCCCGTCTATCTGTGGTTAAATGCCATCATTTTATTGTGTTTCACTTTGAAAGGAAAAATCATGCGCGCGTACAACTTCTGTGCTGGTCCTGCTGCATTACCTACTGCCGTTTTAGAAAAAGCTCAAGCTGAAATTCTTGATTGGCAAGGCAAGGGTCTTTCCATCATGGAAATGAGTCACCGTAGTAAAGACTATGTTGCAGTTGCGGAAAAAGCAGAGGCAGACTTACGCAAACTCATGAACATTCCAGAAAATTACAAGGTATTGTTCCTTCAAGGGGGAGCATCACTTCAGTTTTCTGCGATTCCTTTAAACTTGTTGGGTAAAAACAGCAAAGCGGATTATATTCATACGGGAATTTGGTCTGAAAAAGCGTTAAAAGAAGCGCAGCGCTATGGTGATATCAATGTCGTTGAAGCGGGCACGCAGATTGATGGAAAACTAGCGATTGCAGACGCAAGCACTTGGAATTTGTCCCAAGATGCGGCTTATGTGCACTATGTAGACAATGAAACCATTGGCGGTCTTCAGTTTGCGAGTGTTCCAAAAGCTAATGCTCCACTGGTTTCAGATTTCTCTTCAAGTATTTTGTCTGCACCAGTTGATGTTACTCAATTTGGGATGATTTATGCAGGTGCGCAGAAGAACATTGGCCCTGCGGGTTTAACCTTAGTGATTGTTCGTGAAGATCTGCTAGATCAAGCTAAACCTGAAATTCCAAGTATTTTGAAATATTCTTCACAAGCGAAGAATGATTCAATGGTAAATACACCATCAACTTATGCATGGTATTTATCTGGTTTGGTTTTTGAGTGGTTGCTTGAACAAGGTGGTGTCGAAGCAATTCATAAAGTGAACCTTGCAAAAGCAAATCTGCTGTATGGTTATATTGACTCAAGCGATTTCTATGCAAATCCAATTGCTGTGCAAAACCGTTCGATTATGAACGTACCATTTACTTTGGCAAATCCTGATCTAGAGAAGTTATTCCTTAAAGAAGCTGAAGAAAACCATTTGTTGAATCTTGCAGGTCACCGCTCAGTTGGTGGGATGCGCGCAAGTATTTATAACGCGGTTCCATTAGAAGGCGTTCAAGCACTTGTGAACTTTATGGATGACTTTGCGAAACGCAATGCTTAAGCTATAGAGCCATAAAAGCCAACTTAAAAGTTGTAATGCCAGTCAGTTCAGAAACTGACTGGCATTTTCTTTTAGACTTTATCAGATACGCGGAAGCGTCATCCGCAACCTGTCTAACTTTTAGCTTGGGCTGTTTTTTTTAACAAAAGTTGTTCAAACGACGCAAGTGAACAGGTTTTGCGGATGACAAATGTTTTCCTTGCGAAGCTTCGCTTCTCATTTGGCTAAACAAAAGAACAGAACGAACTCCCAAAAATTGATTTAGAACAGTAAGACTCCGTTGAGAATAGCCCAACAGTAAATGCATTTACTGATCAGCCGTACATCGTTTGATGGGCTTTTTTTATTGGTTTTTTCACACATTATCTAAAAGAATCGTGACATTTTAGTGTCATGCCAATGAATGATTCATTTTAGGTATTGCCTAGTACGGACGTCCACCAGCAAGACTAATCCGTTTCAGTAAGCGACGTTGATCGACGGGAAAGGGGCGGCGTGAGTGCAAAGTCACTTGATTATCCCAAAAAACAATATCACCTGTTTCCCAATGATGCTCATAACGAAACTCTGGTTTCAATATGTGCGCACGAAGTTCAGCAATCAATTCACTGCCTGTCGTATCATCGACATTGACCAATTCAACTTCCGAACGCGTATTTAACCAAAGTGCTTTTCGCCCAGATTCTGGATGTGTGCGGACTAAAGGATGTGGATAGGCATGCCCTAAAATCGGTTGATCTTTAAAACGATAATAAGGTGAGTCTGCATAACCCGAATTGCCTGTATTGCTCTGCGCACGGACGAATGGGTTATAGGTAATCAACTGTAGTTGGTCGATCTGCTTTTTGACATCATTCGATAGTGCATCATAGGCTTTGATGGTATTGAACCACGATGTTTGTCCGCCATCTTGAGGAAGCTCAAGAGCATAGAGCAGAGAGCCAAAAGAGGGAAGAGGCGTCCATTGATGATCGGCATGTGGTGTGAGTTCGCCGTGACCTGTGTAGTCGCCTTGCCCAACTGCATTAGAGACAGGAACCACATCGGGTGGGACGCCTGTGTCGGACTGGCTGGCGAGTACCGGATTGTCTGCACTTGGGCGAAAAATAGAGCCAAAATAACTGGCAAAGGCTAAATATTGTAGATCATCCAGAGTTTGGTTTTTAAAAATTAAAATCAGGTGTTCAGCCAAAGCTTGTTTTAAGCGATAGATGGTTTCTCCAGCTTGGGCTTTACGGGCATCTAAACCCAAAACCACCGCGCCTAAGGCTTCTTTCGCAAGTGGGATAATGTGTATTTCTTCTGGGTTTTGAAATTGTTCAGGTTGATGCCAACGTGGGGCATCATGAATTGCTTGTGAAAGTTGGGTTAATATGGTCATGTTGATTATTTTCTCTAGATATGGGGTCTAGAGAAAATGTAGTCAATATATGTACAAGCTTAAAATTAAAAGAAATTCTAAGCTTATGAGAAAAATGCTAAAGCAATGATTATTTTACTTTTTATTTAAAACGAAATATGTAGTTCAAAATGTGCAGATTTAATGTGCGCAAAATGCCTGATTAAAATACTCAAACAGGTCTGGCGTATTTAGCCAAAGAGCAATGGATAAGCCGAATAGTGCAACCATTGAAAGACCAATACTACACTTCAGCCATAAAAATGAATTAGTCATGGACAACCGCCTTTTCATCGACAAAGAAATGTACCAGTACACCCAATACACTCAGGGCGATAGAGAACAACCAAATCAAGTCATAATTACCTGTAACGTCATGATTCACACCACCTAGCCAGCCACCGAAAAATGAACCGACTTGATGGGTAAAGAACACAATACCACTCAACATGCTCAGGTACTTAATGCCAAACATATTGGCCACAATACCGTTAGTTAAAGGTACGGTAGATAACCATAATAAACCCATCACGACGCCAAAGCTATAGATGGTGAGTGTGCTCAGCGGTAGCAACAAGAAGGCAATAATCGCAATGCCACGGAGCCCATATAAACCCATGAGTAACTTCGGTTTGGAATATTTACCGCCTAGCCAACCTGCGGTATATGTGCCGACAATATTGAATAAACCGACCAATGCCAAGAACACTGTTCCTGTGGTGGCATTAAAACCATGATCAATCAAATACCTAGGTAAATGGATACCAATAAACACAACTTGGAAACCACATACTAAAAAACCGAGTGCTAAAAACCAAAACGGTTTATGGTTTTTAGCAATGATGAGGATATCTTTAAAGCTGAGTTGAACTTGGTTGGTTGGTGCATTGGCTACAACAAAAGCAGGGGCTTTGAGCATCCAGGCTAAGGGCACAATAAATGCGATCAAAATGGCACTCACGACCAATGCCGCCGACCAGCCATAGTTTTGTAGTAGAAGCAGAGTGGAGGGCAGCATAATGAACTGACCAAACGAACCTGCTGCACTGGCAACCCCCATAGCAAGGCTACGTTTTTCAGGTGGTGCAGCACGCCCCACCGCAGACAAGAGTACCGAAAAAGAGGTGGCAGATAATGCTAAACCTAAAATAAGGCCGACACTTAGGTTGAGTAGCCAACCTGTGGAGCTGATCGCCATCAGGAGTAATCCGATGGTATACAGAACACCACCAATAGCTACGACAATTTTAGACCCGTACTTATCAGCTAAGGCCCCTGTAAAGGGTTGTGCAGCGCCCCAAATCAGGTTTTGCATGGCAATAGCCAAACTAAAAACATTATGTCCCCAACCAAATTCATTGCTCATAGGAACAAGGTAGAGTCCAAAACCATGCCGAACACCGAGTGAAAGTGCCAAAATCATGGCACTGCCAATGAGCATATAAATCAAAGGTTTGGAAAATTGACTCTGAGACATACGTTAGATGCGCAATGAAGATAAGAATAGTCGCTATTGTACGTAATATATCGAAGTAATTCGATATTTGAATGAATTATTTGAAAAGTGTTATAAAAAATTTGGGTCATTAGGCAGAAGTTGCCCAGACCTGAATGTATCAATTAGCCTGCTTCCAAAGGGAAAAGATGCTTACATATCTCATTTGTAAACTGAGCCAGACAGAACTGTGGTGCATCGAAAGGAAAATGAGATATGTAGTGCATGTTTAAACAGAGACTTTGCCTACTTTGGGCTAAACAAAAGTAGGCAAAGGATTAAATTGAATGAGAACTCGATATTCAGATGAAATTAGTATTTATAATCGAGTTGTAACCAGAATTTATCGGTATTTACGCCATAGTCTTCAGCTTGATAGCTTGAAAATTTGCCGAGTGCGGACAAACCTTTGAGTGGAAGAGGGTGGGTAAATGACACAGCAAACTCTTGTCCATAATCCATATTTTTTTCATCGCTACGATAATGGTGATATTCCGTACCTAGCTTGCCTTGCTTTAAAATATTAAGGTTTGAGCTGAGGTACAAATCAGTTAGACCATTTGCAGGTGTATTGAGAAAAACATCTGTCCAACCATTAAATTTATGTTTCGTTGCTAAAGGGGTTTGAAAGCCAATTTTTCCGTCATCACTTCCGAGGACTTCGTAGCCAATTGCAATTTCACCTAATGGTTTAGCTGCACCTACGTTATAGCCAAGTTCGAAGGTATAATAGTCTGCATCATAAGATGTTGGTTGGTCAGCATATTCAGATTGTTTGGCATATTCAGCCACATAACGTAAATTTTTATTTTTGCCTATTAAACGTAGACCATAGGTTTGATTTGACCACGCTGGTAGGTTTTCAAAATCCATGAAATAACCATAAGCTGTAGCATTCAATAGTGGATTGTAATTAAATTTAGCTTGAATTAAGTGAATTTCACTGTCTTGTTCGCCATCTTGAGCGACTACATATTTGGGCTTTGGCTCTTCACTTCCAAAAATGGTATTGACCTGATCTATGTATGCATAATACAAGCCCAACTGTTGTGTTGGCTTAATATTTAAACTGACTGCATCGAAAGTTTGGTCGTTTTGACGCCATGCAACAGAACCCACAAAACGTTGATTATCTAGATTAATTACTTGACGACCAACTGTTAAATCGGTCTTAGGACTATAAACGTACTTTAAATAAAGCTGATTTAATTGTAGGTTTTCAGGGTCAGGTACACTGCTATAACCTGTTTCAGCATTACGTGTACTGTTAAAATGATCATTAAGTTCAAGCGTTCCTTCACCTTGCACAAAGCCGCTTAATCCATGCCAACTGCCTGTTTGTAGTGCAGGACGAATGCGGAGAGTAAAAGCTTCTGCGTTATCAAGTTTATTATATTGATCTACCATTTCATAGCGTAAGCGCGTGTCTAGTGAAAACTTGGTTTGTGATAAAAAGTTATCGGCTGCATAGGATGTCGTTGCTGAAATGCAGGCAAGTGAAAGCGCAGAGAGAGTACGTAATTTCATAGAAATTCCCCTGATTTTTTTTAAAGATAAGTTTAGAAAGTTAGGGTAATGGTGTGTCTTCACCATCACCCTAGAAAAGGCATGAAAGTTTAAGAGGCGAGGCTATTGCGTTCTAAGATAGCTTGTTCAAATAATTGTTTTTCTTTTGCTTTATGTTCAACTGAGAAGCGAATTAGAATTACGCTAAATGCAGCGACAGTGACCAAACCACCTAAAATAAACAGGCAAGTCTGAACATCTAATACACCTTTAAGTAAGAAGCCTGCAGCAACAGCACCCACGTTACCACCAGCACCAATAATGCCTGCTACACCACCTAGAGCATCGCGATCAATGAAAGGAACCAAAGCGTAGGTTGCACCACATGCCATGTGGGTAAACAGGGCGAAAACAGTCATGCTAATAATGGCAAGCATTGCTGTATTCATCTGTGAGAATACGATTAAGAATAAGCCTTCAAGTAAAACCAATAAGAATAGTACTTTAGTGCGACCATCTAGACCTTTAGAGATAGCAACTTTGTCAGATACGATACCACCTAAAGCGCGTGCAAATAATGCAAGTAAACCAAAGATACCAGCAGCTAAGCCTGCTTCTTTTAAGCCCATGTTAAAGTGATCGGTATAGTACATTGCTGCAATATTGTGGATGAAAATTTCAATACCGAAACATGCTCCATACGATACAAATAGGATCCATACACGGTAGTTACGAGCAGCTTGAAGTAAAATTGCTGTTCCACCTTTTTTACCGCTACCCACTTCGATTCCTTGAGCGCGAAGTTCTTTAAAGTTCCCTTGTGGACAGTCTTGAGTAAATTTCCAATACAGCATCCCAACGATCACCATCATAATCCCTGGTACAAGGAGAGCAATACGCCAGCCCATTGCTTGTTCAACACCAAACATTAGGATTGCACCCAGAATAAGTGGCATTAATGCTTGAGTTGCGCCTCCACCCGCATTGCCCCAGCCAGCAGCTGCAGCATTTGCAGTACCTACTACGTTGGGTGCAAACATCACACTAGTATGGTACTGGGTAATAACAAAACTTGCTCCAATTGCACCAATCAGCAAGCGGAAGAATAAAAATGATTCATAGGTATTGGCAGAAGCAACACCAAACACAGGAATGCTGCCTAATATTAGAAGTGCTGTATACGTTTTTCTAGGGCCATATTTATCACATAATGGACCAACAATAAGACGGATTAGAATGGTAATGGCAACCGCAGCAATATTAATATTCGCGATTTGGTCTTTGGTTAAATTAAATTCGCCTTTAATCACAGGCATCAGCGGTGCACAGGCAAACCATGCGAAGAAACAAACAAAGAATGCGAGCCAAGTCATATGGAAAGCGCGCATTGCTGGCGTGGAGAAACTAAAGAGTTTTATTTGTGTTGCTTTTTTTGCTTCGCGATTAATTGTTGAAGACATAAGCCATCCCCTGAACTGAACGTAAAAGTGATTGCAAATAAAAGATAATTTGCAAACCGATCAGAACGGACATCTTTGGCCGTCTATATAGTTGAGGAATCTACGTTGATTTCTCATGTTGTCTAAAAAGCAAACAGTATGCCAACACATAAAATAAATGAAAAAAATCGGCTTTATTGGCGATAGAACGCGTTTTTAGTGGGATGTTTAAACATTTTCGTTGGGGGAAGGGAGTGTCTTAATCACAGTTTGTGGATGTGATTTAATGATCAAAAATAATTCGTATGAAAAAATGGTCAATAAAAATGCATCATAAAAATGCATATTCTAAAATGATTTGATGATGTGCATCTTCATAACACTCCATGATTCATCATAATCCTCATGGAGCATTTGAGGTTCAAATATGTAAGCTTAGAAGCGATAACCTAGTCCTGCATAGGCAAGAATCGGGTTAATTTCGATATCTGCTTTTGATTTAATCAACTCGCCATGCGTGGCATCTTTTACTGTAATAGTCGTTTCATTTTTAAGATGGGCATAAGATACAGAACCCACTGCAAACCATTTATCATTAAAGTCATAAGTGAAACCAACGGTTGCAATGGGAGCAAAAGCATCGGTTGCTTCCAACTCCACTTTAGGGTCCGCTGAACTGGTTTTACCCTCAAGTGATGCGCCTGCATTACCTTCTTTAATATTGGCAATCATATGACCTGCTGCAATGAGATCTTTCTCTGTTTGCGGGTTAATTTCCAACTCATTAAAGTAAGCGTACATCAACCCAACACCAACATAGGGGCGGAATTTATTTACCCCCGTTTTACCAAAGTGATATTGGAACTCGAAAGCAGGTGTCCATGCACGTGCTGATGCTGCTGGACCATTTGCTTCTAAGTCAGTAATGAAAATATCATTTTCAAGTTCTAGGTTTCCAAACACTCCGCCTAAGGGTTTCGCTATCGCAGAAAAAGGTGCATAAATTTTCCCTTTACCTTGTAAGTCAACTTTAGGTGGAATCCCAGCTTTCATTTCAAAAGAAATATTATCGGTAAAGAAGTAGTTGGTCATGATGCCAAGCGTTGTAACATCATCAGCTTCTAAACCAGTACCCGGATTATCCCAACTTTCTAGGCCGTGAATTTCGGCTGTGCCACTCAAGGCACTTGGAATGGTATCTAAAGTATTCAGAGCGACTTGTAAGACTGGTGAGGGGGTAAAGCCCTCTTTTAAATTGTCTTTTACCGTTTGGGATTGGACATCTCCGACTGTTGCTGTCTCACCTTCTTTAACGGCTGTATTGACACGGAAGGGTTGGGCTTTACCTTGTGGCATAACATGTAAAGCACCGACAGATACAGAGAAACGTTTAAATCCATCACCATCTTGTAGACTAAAATAAGGTGAATCTGCATGCGTGAGTATAGGTAAGGTAGCAATAGACGTTGCTACGCAAAGCAATGTTTTTTTCATTTTGGGACTCCATGTCCAATGAGCTATTCGTTTTTATAGAGCGTATTATTAAGCTTGCAATTAGAATAAAGCTGTTGTTTTTAAAGGATATGTGTTTTTGACATTTGTGAATGTCAAAATGAGATTTGTGTGATCGTGTTACTTAGTTGCACGCTTTGTTACAGAAAACTGATCCTGTTTGAACATGGATATTCAGGTGTTACAGCAACTAGTTAGCTGTAAATTAAGAAATAAATGTAAAGTAAAATGTTTAACCCGCCATAAAAAAGACCACCATGTGGTGGTCTTTTTGACAGTCGGCATTGTATTTCATGCCAATGACAGCATTTAAGCTTGAAAACGAGATAAATCTTCTTCAGGACGCGCTGTTAAGATTTCAGCGCCTGTTTTAGTCACTAAAATGGTATGCTCGTATTGTGCTGACAAACTATGATCTTTGGTGACGACTGTCCATTTATCGCCCAATAGTTTGGTTTTCCAGTCACCACCATTGACCATAGGTTCAATGGTAAAGGTCATGCCTTCTTCTAAAATCATGCCTGAGTTGGGTTGACCATAGTGTAAGACTTGAGGTTCGTCATGGAACACAGTCCCAATACCGTGACCACAGTATTCACGCACCACGCCAAAACGCTCTGATTCGACATATTGTTGAATGGCATGACCAATATCCCCAATGGTCGAACCTGGCTTCACTGTCGCTATTCCACGGTACATCGCTTCTTGTGCTACTTTACATAACCGATTCGCAAGAATAGAGGTTTCACCACCCACGATGTACATCATGTTGGTATCGCCGTGGAAACCATCTTTAATAACCGTCACATCAATATTTAAAATATCGCCTTTTTTCAACACTTTTGCATCTGACGGAATGCCGTGACAGACCACATGGTTTACTGAAGTACAAATCACATGTTGGAACGCAGGGCGACCCGGCGCTGCGCCGTAACCTAAACATGCTGGAATAGCGTCTTGTTTATTGACAATATAATCGTGACAAATCGTATCTAACTCAAGTGTAGTTACACCTGGTTTAATATGTGGCTTGATCATATCCAAGACTTCAGCCGCCAGTCGTCCAGCGACACGCATCTTTTCGATGTCTTCAGCGCTTTTGATGAGTCGACGGGGTGCTTCGTAAGTACTGTTCATGATCTCTAAAAACTTTTGGAAATTTGTGTGTGACTATGGTATAAATAGCCGCCCATTTTATCAAATGCTTTTTCGTGAATATATTTATGTCAAAGTGATGAATGGGCTTTAAAAATCCGCACATATATCGACACATTTCTCTGGGTGCCCTTTGGGGTGGAGGATGCGGATATATGGAGGCCTAACCCAAACTTTAAGGTAAAGAAAATGGCAGATTACAACGTAAGCATGCGCGACCTTCTTCAAGCAGGCGCACACTTCGGTCACCAAACACGTTTCTGGAATCCAAAGATGCGTCAATACATCTTTGGTGCGCGTAACAAAATTCACATCATCAACCTTGAGCACACTGTTCCTGCGTTAAATGATGCTTTGAACTTTGTTAACAACCTTGCTAGCAAAAAGAATAAAGTATTGTTTGTTGGTACTAAACGTGCTGCTTCTAACATCATCCGTGAACAAGCACAACGTGCTGGTCAACCTTATGTTGATCACCGTTGGTTAGGTGGTATGTTGACGAACTGGAAAACACTTCGCCAATCTATCAACCGTCTTAAAGACCTTCAAACTCAATCTCAAGATGGTACTTTCGCTAAGCTTACTAAACGTGAAGCTTTAGAAAGAGCTCGTGAGATGGAAAAACTTGAACGTGCTATAGGCGTC
>NZ_DKIK01000152.1:0-5083 GCF_002454215.1 Acinetobacter sp. UBA6720 | reverse complement strand
TTTCCGTATGAAAGATGATGAGCAGTTTCTGGCAGAATTCGACCGTGACCTCGCCTACTATGTAGGTCGTCCTAGTCCTTTATATTATGCTGAGCGATGGTCGAAAGAGTTGGGTGGTGCGCAAATCTATTTAAAACGTGAAGACCTCAACCATACGGGTTCACATAAAGTGAACAACACCATTGGTCAGGCTTTACTGGCAAAACTGTCAGGTAAAAAACGCATTATTGCTGAAACGGGTGCAGGTCAACATGGTGTCGCAACGGCAACCATCGCTGCGCGTTTAGGTCTGGAGTGTGTGGTATTCATGGGTGCAGAGGACGTAAAGCGTCAAGCCATGAATGTCTACCGTATGCGTTTACTTGGTGCAACTGTTGTGCCTGTCGAAAGTGGCTCAAAAACATTGAAAGATGCGATGAACGAAGCGATGCGTGACTGGGTGACCAATGTCGACTCAACCTATTATGTGATTGGTACGGTTGCAGGCCCACACCCATATCCACAGTTAGTTCGTGACTTCCAGTCAATTATTGGCCGTGAAGCGCGTAAACAAATTCAAGAGCAAGCAGGGCGTTTACCTGATGCTTTAGTGGCATGTGTAGGTGGCGGTTCAAATGCAATGGGCTTGTTCTACCCATTCTTAAACGATGCTGATGTGAAAATGTACGGCGTTGAAGCTGCGGGTTATGGCATTGAAACAGGTAAACACTCTGCACCATTGAATGCTGGTCATGTCGGTGTTTTACATGGTAACCGTACTTATTTGATGTCGGATGAACAAGGTCAAATCATTGAAACGCATTCAATTTCAGCAGGTTTGGATTATCCAGGTGTGGGTCCTGAACATAGTTTCCTGAAAGATATGCATCGTGTTGAATATGTGCCAATCAATGACAATGAAGCTTTACAAGGTTTCCGTGATTTGACTCATATTGAAGGAATTATTCCTGCCTTGGAAAGTTCTCATGCGATGGCTTATGTCACTAAACTTGCGCCAACCATGTCTAAGGATCAAATTATCATTGCGACGGTTTCTGGTCGTGGGGATAAAGATTTGATGACTGTGGCACGTATTGATGGCGTGGAAATGGTTGAGATGTAATGACTTCTTTAAAGCCTTCCTATTGAGGGGAAGCTTTAAATATTAGATTTAAAGAATCGTGTTGGGTGAAAGCTCAGCACGATTTTTATTTACTTTAATGAAAATCGCTTAGCTCACTTAAAAGAGGGAAAATTTATAAATGTACGCCCTCATTTTAAGTGATGAATTGTTATGGGTTCGCGTAGGAAATATCTTACTTTGCATAGCATTATCATGTAATTAAACAATCAATTATTATTTGCATCATGGTGGAGTCTTACCGTTTATTTATGTCATTGTAGGAGTTCGTCACGTTACTTTTAAAAAAGTAACCAAAATATGATTCATCAGCAAAACTCGTCGAATATCATCATGTGATTTATACCTCGCAGAAACATGATTTATTTAATTTTAGCCTGACTCGAACAGTTGCTGATGAGTTTGGCGTGTATCATTTAGTTGAATACTTTTGCAGAAAAAGTATGTTTTCTGCCTCGTAAATGATGAATCATTTTGTGATGTAAGTGAAACTATTGAATAGAGGAAAGAAAATGCCCAACCTATTTATGGTCATGCTTGGTGGTCGTCATGCACGTGCCAATACCGAAGTCCATGATGTTGTGTTTGCTGTCGCTGACAGTTTAGAAGACAGTTACCCGCAACTTAAACATGCATGGTTTGGTGAACAAAAAGGCTTACATATAGATGCTTGGGCACGGCTAAATGGTGTTGAAAGTGCGGGGAAAAAATACCAAATACAGTTTAGTGATGCTCAGCCTCAAGTCACAGATGAAAAATTGTGGCTCATAAATTTAGGTGGCTATGACACACGTGAATTTGGGGAGTTGCATCGTTATGTACTCGTTGTTGCCCCCAATGCAGTAGAAGCCAAACAACTTGGCAAACAACATTTTGATCAAAAGTGGAAAAAGCAACATACAGATCGTGTTTTAGACGTCGATGACTGTATTGCGATTGATTGCATACATGGACGTTATGTGCTGTTGGTTGAAGCTGAGTTTGCACAGAATGTATGGGAAAATACGTATTTAATGTTGAATTAAGCTGAGTGCGTATTCAGTGCTAGGATGAAAACATAAAGACATCAAAATGTTAATCTGATTTCTTTTCATAAGAAGCTGATGAAAAAATAAACTAAATGCTGTTCAGTGCCAAAATTATAGGCATAATAAGCATACGGATATTAATTAACTTTTGCTTAAGGATAGAGCATCAATGGATTTGATACAGTCCAATGGACAACCCCATTATGGTCGGTTTAGTGAACTTCCAAAAACCATTGATTTAGATAAATATCAGTATAAAACTCCGTATGGTGAAGTGCTTACGGGATGGCGTAAGAAACTGAAATATAAAAAATTTAAGTTTTGCAGCATTCAACATGAACACTATACCATTGGTCTTGCAATTGCCGATATTGCTTGGGCAGGACATGGTTTTGTTTATATTTATGATCATCTTAAAAATGAAGTGCTTGAATGGAATGCGGTGAACTTTTTAGCACGTAAAACCGTATTGGATGAACAGCCTTTATATAATCAAAGCGTGTTTGCAAATTCACCTTTCCAAATTGAAATTCAGCATGCCAATGGTGTGCGTTATGTGCAAGTGACTAAATATGGTGAAATTAAACTGAGTGCACGTATTTTCTGTGCCAGTACAGAACCGCTTAGTATGTGTAGCCCAACAGGAATCAATGGTTGGACCTACACACAAAAACTCACAACTTTGGCTTGTGAAGGATTTTTTACCAATAAAGCAGGTCAGATAATCCAATTCAATGATCGGACATTGGCTTCTTTAGACGATACCTGTGGTTTTCTTAGACCTGAAACAGCTTGGTTTTGGTTATCATGCAATTTTTGGGATGCTGAGGGCAGACGCATTGGGCTCAATTTAGCTTCTGGTGTAAATGAAAGTTTTGGCAATGAAAACTGTCTGTGGATAAATGGAAAATTATACACAGTGAGTGATGTTTTGTTTCAGATGGAAGAAGAAGGTCGCTGGACGATTCGTTCGTTAGATGAGCGTTTGCATTTAACCGTGACTACGGGTTGGCGTCGGTTTGAAAACCTCAATTTACGTCTGGTCGGCAGCCAGTTTAGTCAGTGGCAAGCCAAGATTAGTGGTACGATCCAGCAGGGTGAGCAAGAGCTTATCTTTCTCAATGAATATGGCTTACTTGAACAGCATTATGCAAAGTGGTGACAGCGTAAATAAAAAACTGGCTCAGTGCCAGTTTTTTATTGGTTATGGTTTTTCACTTTATTTTCCAGCTTGCCAAAAAGCTTCGCCCGCTAAAATTGGATCATTCGTTTCTGCTAGGGTGTCGATCCAAACATCATACTGTGCAATCACAGGATGTTGATTTGGGTGAAAGTCTTTCTTAAACCAATCGAAATATTGCCCACGCATCCGAGACAGTATTCCTTTTTGTCCAAAGAACCATGGCAGCCCTTTACGCATCATTTGCAAACGTTGCAGGCGGCTAAAACCATCATGCTTGAGCATGACATCTGCGCGGTAGGTGGTGAAACCAAACATCATCACCGTGGTAAAGGCCAGTGCAAACAAACGGGTCGCTTCTGGAACATGTCCGACTTGTTTCATGACATCAAACGCCACATCACGATGTTCCATTTCTTCAATGGCATGCCATGCAAATAAAGCACGTACATAGGGATGGGCTTCTGCTAAGGTTGTTTTGTGGCTATAAAACGTTTCCGCCATGAGTGCAGTTAAATGTTCCGCAGCGGCAGTCATCGCAATGTTGTATTGAGGCGAGCGTTTACTCAGTTCAAATTTAAAGATTTTATTTAAACGTTGAATAAATTGGTCAACGGGCATGCCTTGTTCTCGCATGACCTGATTCATTTTGTCATGGGCAATGCCATGTTGCGCCTCTTGTTTAATAAAATCTGTTACGCGCTGCGCTAATTCAGGGTCTGTAATCTGATCGCGAAATAAACGCACGCTTTGAATAAAATAGCGTTCACCATCGGGAAATGTGAGGCTGAGTGCATCAAACATGCGGGTCCGAAATGGGTCGTCGCCAAACCAAAAACGTGGCACTTCATCGAGCTTAAAATTAAGTTGGGTTCGCACAATCGGTTCAATAGGGGCACTAACAATGGCATTCATTTTGTTTTACTTCATTTGCCTTGGATGATTGCAGTATGTCGGAGAAAATACAGTTTGTTTTGACAGATATTGCCATTTTTTATACATTTTACGCCAATATGAAAATGTCGCATGTCAAATAGCGGGTAGGCCGTCATGCAAGAATTACAAATTCCCAATGGTTATTTTCAGCTCTGGAATATGTACCTGATACAGCAGGGCATTGATTTTCATCATCTCGATGTTTTAAATCCATATAAAGTGAACTTAGAGCATGTGCTCAGACTGCCGATTGATACTCAGTCGCCTTTTTCTTTTTTTCATACGATTTTACAGCTCACGCAAACGGAGTTGGACTGTCCACAGTTAACCATGGAAATGGCTAAGCTGATTCGTCCTGAACACTTTGGTGTACTAGGCTATATGGCGACTCGAAGTAATAGCGTGGCTGAAGCCTTACAGTATGTTATGCGCTTTAGTCGCTTGGTGATTGATGGGGCGGAAGTAACGCCGATGCACATGCAACAGCAGGGCAATGAAATATGGCTGACATGGCCGTTCCACCATGAAAAATATGCAATGTTGAATGAAATGACCATGGCCTCGATGGTGCATTTGGCTAAGCAAATTTTCCCCGATCAATTACAGTTCTTAAAAATTCAAATGGCCCATTCCGCGCAGATGGCACTCTATCATTATCAAAAGTTTTATGGCTGTGAAGTGAGCTTTAATCAAGCCTGCTATGCCTATGTGATGAGTGCAGACAGTTTGAGCTTAAAATCGGGCTTTGCTGATCCTTCCTTAACACAGCTTTTACTGAAACAAGCAGAGGTTGCCATTGCCCTCAAGCCTCGTTATGAA
>NZ_DKIK01000072.1:30416-53530 GCF_002454215.1 Acinetobacter sp. UBA6720 | reverse complement strand
TGATAAAACTGTTTGACCCATGCCATTGTCAAGAGCTTCAACAACAACATCAACAGTGTCGCCAACTTGAACTTCAAGTTCGCGTTGTTCATTTAAGAATTCAGCGCGGTCAACAATACCTTCTGATTTAAGGCCAGTGTCAACTGTTACCCAGTCAGAATCGATGTTTACTACAACGCCTTGGATGACAGCACCCTTTTCAACGTTGAGGTTTAATTCGCTTTCTTCAAAGAGGGCTGCAAAAGATTCGGTCATGATATACCTGATAAAGTCAGCGGTCTTGGATCAGACAAGGCCGGTTTAGTTAAGCGTCTACATAGTCCATATTGAACTGATCAAGCTATGCTTCTGCTGAATATAAAATTCGTTAATTTGCTAATTGCTTATCTATATAAGCCGTCATGAGCTGAAACACCTCATCAATGTTCAATTCAGAACTATCAATGAGATAAGCATCAGCCGCTGGTTTGAGTGGAGCAACTTCTCGCTCCATGTCACGTTTATCACGCGCCTCAATATTAGCTAAAATATCGTTTATTTTAGCATCCAGCCCCATACCCTGCAACTGCTTTACTCTTCGTTCAGCACGAGATTGGGCTGAAGCAGTTAAATAAATCTTCGCTTGTGCTTCAGGAAAGATAGATGTAGCCATGTCTCGACCGTCTGCAACCAAACCAGGGGGCTGTGCAAAAGCATGCTGGCGATCAACCAGTGCAGCTCTAAGTTCAGGAATCGTTGCAACTTTTGATGCAAACTCACCAACTCGCTCAGTGCGAATGGTTTGACTAACATCCTCACCCTTAAGCAAGACTTGTGTGCCTTGCGCAGTGCTTAAAAATTGTATGTCTAAATGTGTAGCAATTTCCACACATTGTGCCAACTCTGTCGCCACAACATCCAACAAATCATGCTGCTGTAATGACAATCCCAACAGACGATAAAGTGCACCTGAATCGAGCAAATGAAACTGATAATGCGCTGCTATTTTTGCAGCGAGCGTGCCTTTGCCCGAACCACTTGGACCATCAATCGTAATAATTTGAACTGTCATTGCTTACCCAAAGTTTGTTATACAGATTTAGCGAGTTTTGAAAAACCTAGTTTAATCGCAGATTTAAGCTGTGCAAGAATTAATTTGCTTACAAAAGGCGCACGTGCTTGTAATTCAATCGTATAGGTCACTAAAGTTTTATTTGGATCAATTGCTTCGAACTCAATAATCCCGAGATGATGCTTGATGAGTGGATTTTTAATAATTTTGTATTCAATCCGCTCATTCACTTTCATTAATGTGATTTGTTCTTGTAAAGGCTTAATAGGACCGAAGCCCATACGACGAACAGAACCTAGTCCATCAGGTCGTTCTGGATCTGCCGAGTCTTTTACCCGAACCACTTGGACTGGTGCAAATGCAACGTTATACGTGGAGTGTTTAGACAGTAAATCAAACACCTGCTCTAAAGGCGCACTAAACTCTTTCTTAATCTGAATATGATTCATGGTCGATTCCAATATATTATTTGACAATTTTAATTGTCATTTTATTTTACATGAAATGAGCATTATACAAACATCTCTGTCACTTTTCTTGTAAACGAGATAGTCGTTTTTGCTCGCGACGCATTTTAAAAAATTGACTAAGTTGCAACGAGCATTGCTCATGCAAGCAACCTGCTTCAAACAAAAACTGATGATTATAATACCCTGTTTCAAATAGTTTACGGGCACTGATTAAAGAGCCTGCTTTGGGTTCAGTTGCTCCAAAAACCACTTTTGCAACACGTGCATGCACTAAAGCGCCCACACACATGGTGCATGGCTCAAGCGTCACATATATGACCGCATCATCAGGTAAACGATAATTTTGTATATTTTGACAAGCATCTCGAAGAGCTTGAACTTCTGCATGTGCGGTAGGGTCATTCAATGAAATAGGGGCATTAAAGCCTGAACCAATAACCTTATTCTGGCTCACGATGACCGCCCCAACAGGAACTTCTCCTTTTGAAGCGGCAACTGCAGCTTGCTCTAAAGCAAGCTGCATCCATTCACTGTCCGTTTTTAAAACATCTGTCATAAAGTCAAATTAGATCGTAATGCTTAAGAAGTTCGTTCCAACTTGCGATAGTTGTCGTTGGCGGGTTTCCAGCAAAAATACCTTTTAAGCTATTATTAACCCCTTGTTTCCATGCTGGTGACAAATCTTTATCCACTAAGCGCGCACGTACACCCTCAACGAAATCTGCATGGCGAATTTTCCAGTCAGAAATTTGTGTCTCAAGCTCAAAAACTTCATTCCACGAATGAACCTGTTTACCCCACTGCCATAACAACCATGTTAATGCAGCAGTTGTAGGTGAACCTTTTTGCAAGTTCTCACTGGCTTGACGAAGCCAATCGCTACGCGCATCACTTAAACCAACAATAGCATCATAATCATGCTCAAAGTTCACACCACGACATACACTATGAATCACATCCAACGAGTTTTGTAGTGGGCCTGGACCTACCGGGCGGTGCATACTATTTAAGGTATCATCAATCGCTCTAAAGTCACCTGCTGGATAATGGCTCCAATCAATATTGATCAACTTTTCAAGCACGGTACTACGTTGCGTATCACAAATATGGGTGGCCCAGCCTATACCATATGCGCCTGCTGCCGTCATAATTGAACCCGTTAAGCCAGTAAACAAGCCAATGGCACCACGATCTGCCAAGAAGCGCGTTGCGCCAACATCTGGGTACAAACCTATATTAATCTCAGGCATCGCCAAACGTGAATGCGGTGTGACCAAACGGAACGGCGCAGCCATAAACAGACCTAAACCACCACCCATCACATAACCTTCGCCCCACACCAATACTGGTTTTGCATAATTATGCAATAGTAGGTCCAGTGCATATTCTTGTTCAAAGAATTTATTTGCTGTCGCTACTTCATCATTAATCACCAATTGACGCAGCTTACGCACATCACCACCCGCACAGAATGCTTTTGGTGTCGTAGAATCTAACCAAATGGCTTTAACAGCATCATCATTATGAAAGTCTTGAAATACTTCAAATAGAGCAGAAACGATCGTTTCATCCAAAGCATGAAGTGATTTTGGTCGATTCAGACGAACAATGCGCCAACCATTTTTTGCTTCTTCTACAATCAAATCTGGATGGTAGTTTTTAGAAACGGGAGAATATGTCATGCGTCCAGCTGCCAGTCTATAGGCTCAATGCCATGTTGTTTAAGATAATTATTGGATTTTGAAAAAACTTTACAACCGAAGAATCCACCACGGTTTGCTGCCAAAGGTGACGGATGTGCCGCCTTTAACACCAAATGTTTTTCTTGATCAATCCGTTGTCCTTTCCGCTGCGCATATGCTCCCCAAAGAATAAAAACAATATGCTCTCGCTGTTCATTTAACACATCAATCACATGATCAGTAAAGTCTTCCCAACCTTGTTTTTGATGTGATGTCGGTTGACCAGCTTCAACGGTTAATACACTATTCAACAGCAAAACACCTTGCTGCGCCCAACGAGTTAAATCCCCATGTTTAGGTATTTCAATACCTAAATCTTTATTTAACTCATGGAAAATATTACGTAAAGATGGCGGTAAAGCAAGCCCTCTTTGTACGGAAAAACTGAGTCCATGCGCCTGATCGGGTCCATGATACGGGTCTTGTCCTAGAATCACTACTTTTACATTTGACAATGGTGTTGTATTAAATGCATTAAAAATCAGTGCATTTGGCGGATAAATCACTTTATTCGCCTTGATTTCTGTAACAAGAAATTGCTTTAACGCATCCATTTTTGGACTCAGTAAAAAATCACTTAATCCATATTTCCAACTGGCATCCAGCTGAATTTTATCAAGCTTGGTTTGCTGTTGTTCTGTTAAAGACATACTTGCGCCTTATTCCTTGACTTTATATTCTGTGACAAATTTCACAATTTGACTTGCAATTCTACATTCGGATTATGAAATTTGATACCTTCTTTTAACTTGCTATACATTTCAGTATCATTCCATTCTGCTTGAATTTGCTCTGAAAATTCTATTTCATTAAGAGCTAAAAGCCCCATCTGCTCATTTTCAATATCTTCAATAAAGCTTTGCGCATAACCCGTATCTGTTTCATGCACAATCACAGAATACACTTCCACGTCACCCTCACCGTTTTGAGTTACAGTCGAAGCAAGTACTTGTTGGGCAAGGTAAAAGAAGATACGCGAAAATTGCTCAGCTGATGGTGAAACTGGTAAAGATACCCAACGCGCACTAAATGTTTTGCAGGCTTGAATATATTCAGGATCGTCGTTTTGCCAAAAACAAATTGCATGATCAAAAGCATCATAAAGATCTTTAATCACACCTTTGAGCAAACCAAAGTCATAGACCATTTGACCATGATCTAATTTAGAGGCTTTGAGAAGTAATTCTACTTTGTAGCTATGACCATGAATCGAACGCTTACAACGATCCGAAGTACAATTACGTACAATATGGGCATTTTCAAACTTAAATAACTTACGAATTAACATATGTCGTAATGCAATCAAACTTTCTGAGGATTAACTTTAATTATAAAGCAAAAGTTAATAGATGCTCATTTATTTTATTGTTGAAGTCGATTGACAAATCATATCAACCTGCCCAACGACGTTTAAAACGGTGCCATACTTCGATATGCCACATAAACTGTTTGTTCTTTTCGCACCAAATCACTACTAAATTGACGTTTACGCTCATTGAGCATCACGTCTATTCTTACTTTAAAATAATTGGATTGAACACCCAGAAAATCATTAACCGCAGCCCGCTGCTCTTCTTCAATCTGATTAAACGGATCAATTTCCCACAACTCACTGACATTAGAAAAATGTTTAAGACTGGCCTGTTGTTGTTTTTGCATGTTTTGAATAGCTGATATATCTAGTTTCGGGTCAATACTTGCCAATACCAACGCAGGTGCTGTATTTATATTCACCTTTAAGGCATTGCTCGATAATGCACTGACATAAGGTGCGATGAGTTGATAATTACGACCTTCAAAACCACGAACCAACTTCAACTGCTCGATATTATAAAAAGGTCGATTTGCTGGTAAATAACCTTGAGCTAAACTTTGATAATAAGTCGATTCTGCGCCCATCGACCCACTGACTTCGTCATTTTCATCTTGCCAGTCAATAACTGCTTCTGAAAGTTGTGCAGGCAATCCAACACGCTCTAACAATTTTTCAAACCAGAGTTTTGCAGCTTCATTGACTGTACCGTCTGATTTAAGCAGCCCATTTAAATTAAATTTACCCGACTGATCTTCCAGACGCCCTGAAACAAAACCGTCCTCTACTGGAAAAGCAGGCATAGGCTTTGCCCACGTTTCTTGTAGATGATCAACATCCGCAGCATTCTGCGCATCATCCACCAACAATTCAGCAAAAAAAGCTTCAGCACTTTTTGCATATAACAAGGCTTGGTTTTGTCTCATTAGATAAGCAGTACTTTCAGCCGTATTGCGCTGATGTTTCGCAATAGTCGCTGCGAGGATAGTTGCTAAAGCCACCATCACCAAAATCGTAATCAGTGCAATACCACGCTGAAACCGCATCAAAAGGTGCCCCTATTCGCAACGAATATACTTAAAAACAAATGGTTTGGTATAAAGCCCTTATGTTTCATATCCTACAACTTAATCTTTTTGTTTTAAAAAGTCGGTATTTAACAAACTAAACACCCATTCATAACGCTCATCATTGACTGTGAGGTTTATTTTTAAACCGCGAGGCAACAGCTTGGCCTGTGCTAGATCATGATCATTTAATGCTGCTTCAGGCCACTGTGCTAATTCATTTGGATTGAGCACCATCACTTGAAATTGATCGACCGACTCCATTAAGACACTGGTTTCAGGTTGGTCATGACCTATTTGATTTAAGTTTTTATATTTATAACGATACAGTTTTTTTTCATCTGCTTTGTAAACATATTCAACCCGTTCTTCAGGTGGTATACCTTGCATTAAAGGATCTGTCACACCCGTTTTACTAAAACTAAGCTGCCCATCTTGCAGTACCAAAGCAGGCTGAATTTGATCAGCCACATTGGCTGTAATTGGAACAATTTGTACCGAGTCACGTAGCAATTGCTGATAAGCTTCTTGTAACTGCCCTAAACGTTGCTCATGTTGCGTATTTCGATCTTTGATCTTGATTAGATAATCAAACACTTTCCAGCCCAAAGCGGACAATACAGCAAAAATTGCTATCGCCACCAATAACTCAACCAAAGTGAAGCCTGAGCGTTGTTTCATGGCTGGCTTCCATCACGATGGTTAAAAAAGACCAAGCTCGTAACACCTGAATCCACTTTTCCAGTTTCAATATTCACCAAGCTCACTTGAACATTGACGCGTTGGACATTGGCACTAATCGTTGCCTGAGCCGATTTATCAATTTGCCAAGTTTCTCCTTGCTGAGTGATTTGTTTAGAGGCTGTACCTTGTAACCAATCACGATTGATTTCCATCATGGAAATTTCATTCAAAGCAACAAATTGAGCTTTGGTTCGTAAAATTGCATGTGCTGTAGACTGGGTATATTGCATACCTACTTTGGTTAAAGCGACCGCTGCGGTAGCAAAAATAGCCAGAGCAACCATCACCTCCAACAATGTAAATCCTGAGAAGTGGTTAATTCGAGCAAGATTCGATCTAAGGGGCACTGCCTCGCAAGAAAGACTCAAAGCTATGTTTGAGGGACGAGGAGTCATGAAATACTGTTTCATCCGAGCACAAGAATGCAGGCAATGTTGTAAACTTTTAGCTCGCATTAATCTTACCTAAATGATCAATTTCAATTTCCGCCCCCACTGGTTCATTCGCATAATAAAATTGAACGCGTACAGGCTTAGCCTCCCCATTTCCCAGCCAAATCAATTTAGGGGCATTTTCTTGGATTAAATCATTATTTCCCGCTTTCGAAGCGTCATAATCTAAAGATTGCACTGCGAAAGAAACATTCTTGGCTAAAACTTGCTGAGGAAACTCTGTATATGCTTGCCACTCTTGCTGATTTTGCATCGTATTATTTTGTTGTGGTGTAAAAGCTGTTAGTTGTGGATTTTTATATTCAATCACATTATATGAAAAATCGGCGACATCAGTTGCAGGATGAATTTCTAATGCCAACACACGTGCCTGATCATTGGCTTCGCGTGCAATTTTCTGCACATCCATTATGAAAAAATCACGGGCTTGCGCCGCTTTACGTTGATCAACCCCATTGATATTCAACATCACCAATGATGCCATAATGGCCATAATCACAATCACCACCATCAATTCAACCAGTGTAAATCCTTGAATCCTTGAAGGTGGTTTCTGTTTCATAGATCTAATCCGCTAAGCAAGATATCCCGCGGCACCCATTTGTTTAGGCATCGCCAAAGCTTGGTCAATATAAGCAACACGCAAGGTATCACGCGAACCCAAATAACGTTGATAAAAACTAGAGTTTAAAATGGCTGCAGCACCATGCGTTAAAGACCAAATAGAAGCCAAATAATCGCGTACCGTCATTTGGCTGTCGATCGACTCTAAATACCGCTCCGTCATACGAATAATCAAACGCAAACGTTGCTTACGCACCTGATAAAGCTCGGTAAATAAATGATAGATCCCAACACCAGTGGTCGATAATCGCTCTTCGATTTGGTGAAATAACACCGTTCGTTCAGGATGATGCAAATGATGAAGCATAAAGAAAGCTAAATGTTCAGGGAACTGCTTATCCGTGTCCTGAATCATTTCAAGCAACATGCGCTCATTACGAATAATAAGCAACATATACAGTTCATCTTTACTTTGAAAATGCTTATAAAGCGTACCTTTTGCCAGATCCAATTCTGCTGCCAATGCATCAAGGGTCATTCCTGCTTCGCCATTTTCTAAAAGCAACTGTTCAGCCACTTGAAAAATTAACGCTTCTCTCGCTCGAAACTGAGCCTGACGATCCATCTTCACCCTATCACTCTCTTATACGCTTTTATCGTTTCAATTTTATTTACTTCATCTTAAGAAGGTTTTCAAAATTCTGCGTTGTGATGAAAGCCATCTCTTCCAAGGACTTATCATATACGTCTGCCAAGGCTTTTGCTACATAAGGAACGTACTTTGGTTCATTAGACTTTCCTCTATACGGCATAGGCGCTAAATAGGGGCTATCCGTTTCAATCAAGAGGCGATCTAAAGGAACTTGTTTTGCAACATCACGCAGGTCTTGCGCATTTTTGAAAGAGACAATACCTGAAAATGACACATAATAACCACAATCTAAAACTGCCTTGGCTGTTTCCCAATCTTCAGTAAAACAATGCAAAATACCATGCGTTGATTTTTCAGCACGAATAATATCCACAGTATCTTGTTTCGCCGAACGGGTGTGCACAACAACTGGTTTTTTTACGGCTTGTGAAGCATGAATATGTCGTGCAAAACAGTCTTTTTGTTCTGCAATAAAATCTGTGCTATGAAAGTAATCAAGCCCAGTCTCACCAATCGCCCATACCTTTTCAGGTTGTGCAAGTTCAATTAAATAATCTGTACTTGCACGCGCCATAGTTTCAGGATCTTCACAAGGATGCACGCCAACGCTATAACCTACATCGTTATGACGAGCCGCTATTTTTGCCAATTCAATATGGTCATCAATATCAACCGAGATGCTCATAAAGCGATGAACGCCAGCTTCACGTGCCTGCGCTAATGCTAAATCTAAACTCCCATCATAAGGCGTTAAATCCAACATGGTTAAATGGCAATGCGTATCTACAAACACAGGCGTTTCCTACTTCACTTACATAATCACATAGTGTAACTAGTTCGACCTTCAGACTTAAGACCTGCAAGCAATTTTTCCGCCTCAGATTTGTAATAAACCCCTTTCTCTCCAGAAAGCTGAATCCCAAATCCTTGAAGTTTGATTCCATTTTGTTTTTGAGAAACCCAAATAACTTTGCCCGTCAGTGGAATTTTTTGCGACTGTTCTGGCAATGTTGCCAAAACAAAGACTTCCTCGCCCAATTTCACAGGTTGCTTAGATGGAATAAACAAACCACCACCTACAACAAAAGGCATATAACTAGCATATAACGTTGCTTTATCTGGAATATTCGCTTGAATAATTCCGCCCATACGTGGTTGCATAAAATTCCCCTGTTTTAAACATCCATCAACCGAATACACAATTGGTCGAGCACTAAATTAGTTTGTACATTTTGTTCAATATATTGTTTTGACTGTTGCAGCTCAGCATAAATTGAAAACAACGTTTCAAGTGAATACTGTTCTGCTAGCACACTGAAATCCAAATCAGTGTTTTTCAACTGTTGATTTAGCTTGACACAAATCAAATCTGACAACAAGTACTCAAACATTTGAATAAAATCACTGAATGCGAGCACTTTATTCCACTTGGTCGCAATTGCCATTGGCATATTTTTATCTACCACCAACTTTTGCCAATCTTTTAAAAATTCAGCCCGTTGAGCCAACCATTCACTCTCGGATAATACAATAGCCTGCAAAGGCATGTGGTTAGATAAATTCATCAGCAAATGTAGCTGTGCTAAGTCACTATTGGGCAAATGTTGATTTAAAAATTGCTCTGCTTGTTGCGGTTGAATCCGATCCAAAGCAAAGTGTTGTAAACGACTACGAATCGTTGCAGGCAGTTTTAAATAGTGGTCTGCCAATAAGATGATAACAACACGATCACCCGGTTCTTCAAGCGTTTTTAGTAGCGCGTTGGCTGATGCAATATTCAATGCTTCGGCCGGCTCAATCATGACAACACGCCAACCATCCACGGTTTGTTGTACAAAAGGCAAAAGATCACGGATTTTTTCAATTTTGATTTTGGCATTTTGCTTTTTATTGTCTTCATCTGTGGTGATGTGAACATAGTTAGGGTGTGTATCCGCCTTTAACCACTGACAACTCCCACACTCACCACAGGCTAATTGCTTAGCTTGTCGATTAGCACACAACACCCAAGCCAAAAACTGCTCAGCAAAAGTTTCTTTACCACAACCTTTTCTGCCATAAAACAATAAACCATGACCAATATTGGGAAATCGTGTCGTCAACGTTTCCCAAACACTTTGATGCCACGGATAAATCTGCTCAGGCAGGGTTTGTTTCATGTCTAAAACCTAAGTCCAATTATGCAAAATGAGCCACATCCATGGCATTGAGTCGGTCTAAATCTTCCTGAGTATCGACACCCGGTGGTAGATTCGCTTCTGCAACATCTATCGCAATACGATGACCGTTTTCTAAAACACGTAGTTGCTCTAAGCTTTCAAGTTTTTCAAGTGACCCCATGTCCCATGTCACATACTCTTGAAGCAATTTCACACGATAAGCATACAGCCCCAAATGGCGATAGGCTTGATGATGTAAGCTTGGTTCTGCTTGTTTTGCTGCATCACGGTCATAAGGAATAGTGGCACGACTGAAATATAGTGCTTGCTTATATTTCGACATCACAACCTTAACAATACTGTCACGTTTAAACTCATCTAGATGCTGAATGGGCTCACACAAAGTCGACATTGAACAATCAACCTGAGTCTCTAAAAGCTGTGCAACTTGCTTAACTAAACTTGCAGGCAATAGCGGTTCATCACCTTGAACATTCACAATGATATCTTCGCTGGCCCAGCCCTTAATTTTTGCCACTTCACTTAGGCGGTCTGTACCAGATGGATGATCTGTCGAAGTTAACACCACATCCACCCCTTCAGCTTTACAGAGATCATAAATTCGCTGATCATCTGTTGCAACGCACAAATCATCAAAACCCTCTACCTTTTTAGCCTGATCAACCACTCGTAAAATCATTTCGCGACCATGAATTTTAAGCAAAGGTTTACCAGACAAACGTGTGCTCGCAAAGCGCGCAGGGATAACAATGTGTTTCATAAAAAACCTTAAGAAATTTTAATACCAACAGAGGCAAGTTGTTGATGCAAAGTGTCATAACATGCGGCTGACAAAACAGCATCGACAGGAACAACCCAAATATCACGAGAATAACTTGGGTTTTGTTTCAGCAAAGCTAAAATTTTAACGGCATCTTTTTCAGTAGTAATAATCGGATTGGCATCATCAAAGACCAAATCTTCTAATTCATATTCATGATGATCAGCAAATTCATGACACTGGAACTGTTGCACGCCCATCCCTTCTAAAGTGCGATAAAAGCGCTGAGGAAATCCAATCCCCACCACAGCATAAAAGTCATCTTGCCGATTAAATACTTTGGCTTCAGTGCTATTCAACAAATAAGGCTCTGCGACCTCTAAATGCATATGCATCCTATATGTAGGATGATCGGCATGCTCAATTACTGTTCCTTCATTGAGCCTTGACTTTGGTTCACGCAAATAACCTTCAGGCAATAATTTCGCATTGCCTAAACCACGATTATTATCGAACACAATCCATTCAATTTGACGGTTCAATGCCCAGTGTTGCAGACCATCATCACTAATAATTAGATCAATAGGAGAATGCGATAACAGGAGCTCTATGCTTTCTTGTCGGTTTGGTCCCACAGCCATAGGTACATCTGTTGACTGCACAATCAAAGTAGGCTCATCACCGACATATTCGGGCACCGAGTTTAAGTCTACCAGTGCTGGAAAAGGCCCTTTTGCACCATAACCACGACTAATGACTCCGACTCGAATATTTTTACTTTGCAAATAACTGACGAGATGAATCAACAGCGGTGTTTTACCACTCCCGCCTACAGTGATATTGCCAATCACCATCACAGGAACAGGAGCGGTATAGGCTTTTTTAATATTACACCGATACAGTTTTCGGTTCAGAAGAAAACCACCTCGATATAACCAAGACAAGGGTCGAAGCACAATTAACCACTTTGCCTGTGAGTTCCAAGCATCCTGAATAAACTGCGCACCTGACATGGTTTAGTTTTCCTCAAAATTACGCTGATGGAGCTGATAGTAGGCACCTTGCTTTGCAATAAGCTCGGCATGGCTACCTTGTTCTACTATACGCCCTTTATCCATCACCACAATACGGTCTGCATTTTCAATCGTCGATAAACGATGGGCAATCACAATCGTTGTACGGTCACGCATAGCTGCATCAAAAGCACGCTGAATAAAATACTCAGACTCATTATCAAGTGCACTGGTTGCCTCATCTAGAATTAATACAGGCGCGTTTTTCAAAATTGCACGAGCAATCGCAATACGTTGACGTTGTCCACCTGATAGATTAAGACCTTGTGCACCCAACTTGGTGTTATAACCTTGCGGTAATGCCATAATAAAATCATGTGCATACGCAGCTTTTGCTGCCGCAACAACCTCTTCATCAGAGGCATTTTCAAGCTGACCATAGGCAATGTTGTCACGCACAGTACGGTTAAATAAAACCACTTGTTGATTAACCATTGCAACTTGATTACGCAGACTATTGATTTCAATGTCGTATATATCTATACCATCAAATAAAATCTGCCCTGATGTCGTGTCTTGGAAGCGAACTAACAAATTTACCAAAGACGTTTTACCAGCACCTGAGCGCCCCACCAGCGCAACAGTTTCACCCTCTTTTACACTGAGGTTAAAGTCATGTAGAGCATGATGACCATCGGTATACACCAGATTAACATCTTTAAAGTCAATATTACCTCTTAGCGCAGGCGTTAAAGTGCCCGTATTTCTCTCTTCTGGTAAGTCTAAAATTTCAAAAACAGAATGTGCCGCAGCCATACCACGCTGAATCTTCTCATTCACATCTGTCAGTGCTTTAATCGGTTTGCTCAACATACCTGCTGCAGTAATGTAAGCCACAAATTGACCCGCACTGGTGTCTTGCATGATTTCTGGACGCAACGCAATCCACATCACTACACTTAGCGAAATGGACATAATAAGCTGTACAATCGGACTATTTAATTGTTGTACAACCACCATTTTTAAGCCACGTCGCAAATTTTCCATAGACGTATCTTTAAAACGCTGTTGCTCATAAGTCTGACCACCAAAACCTTTGACCACCAAGTGACCATTGACTGTTTCTTGTACAACATGGTTCACATCCCCCATGGTATCTTGTACTTGAATGGATAACATACGCATACGCTTCGCAGCTTTACGAATAAGCAGACCTATCAGCGGGGCAAAAATCAAAATACATAAAGTCAAACGCCAATTGCTATAAATGAGATAGCCAAGTAAAGCAATGGTAATCAAGCCTTGTTGAACAATGGTTTTTAATGACTCTGTAGATGCGGCTGTAAGCTGCTCTACATTAAACATGATTTTTGCAGTGATATGACCACTGTTATTATCCAAATAATACTGTGAAGGAAGGCGCAATAATTTAGCAAAGACTTCTTGGCGAATATTAAAGACCAAATTTCTTGAGATCACTGCTGTAAAATAGCCCCCCATGAACAAACCTAGTCCACGGAAAAACATAACAATCACAACTAAAATTGGGAACAAAGTTGTAAAACCTTGATCACGATGTTGAATTGCTTCAATAATTTTTTCAAGCAATTTAGCAACAGAAACCTCCGTCGCTGCATTTATAGCAAAACCGATCACCACAAGAATTGCTACGCCCCAATACGGTTTTAAATAGCTCAGTAGACGTAGATAAACTTTAAAATCGTGTTTCACTAATAACCTCGGGAAGGCACTTTCGTACTAATATTGACATTTACAAATCCAAGCTGACCAGCCACATCCATTACACGAATAACATCTTGATGAGTTGCTTTAGCATCAGCAGCAATCACAAACATTAGATCACGACGGTCATTAGAAATCTGTTTAATTGCGGTATTTAATTCTGATGTATCTTTCGATGCAATCGACTGACCATTGATTGAATAGTGTCCTATGGAATCAACAACAACTTCAATTTTATGATCAAATGTCTTGGGCGGAACCCCCTGCGCATCGGGCAAGGTTAAATTCATACGGCTAAATTGATTAAATGTTGTGGTCAGCAATAAAAACACCAAAATAAACAATAAGCAATCAATCATTGGTGTGAGGTTGATATGAATATCTTCAACTTGTGTGCGCTTGAATTTCATCGTTCACCTTAGCTCGCTTGTTTAACCACAACATCATCATGATTTTCAAGCAACGTTTCAGATTGCTTATAAAATAAAGCAGCATGAAACAAGGTCGATTGCTGTTCCAGTTCAGCAATATATTCTTGTACTAAACGCTGAAAATAGCGGTAAGCAAACAGTGCTGGAATCGCAATAAACATCCCTGCCGCTGTCGTAATCAAAGCTTTTGAAATCCCTGGAATCATCAAAGTTGGATTACTGCTGTTACCAATATCAATCATTAAGAACGACTCGATAATACCAAGTACTGTTCCTAATAAGCCTAACAACGGAGCAACAGCACTGAGTGTACCTAGAAAATTAATATTTTTCTCAAGATAGCCAATTTCCTGAGACGCTGTTGCTTCCATCTGTGCACGTGCAAACTGTTCACCTTGAGTTTTACTTTGGTAACCCACTTCCAAAATTCGCCCTAATGTTGTCGTCTGTAAATCAGACTGTTTAAGTTTAGGCAAAATGCTTTGTATGCTTTGTGATGGAGTCAAAAGTAAATCTTTAGGTAGAATCGTCGATTTTTTCAGGCGAATAAAACGCTCCAAGCTAATCGCAACAGTAAAGATTGAAGAGAGTACAAGGGGGAGCATGAGCCACCCCCCTGCTTTTACCAATTCCCACATAACACTTCCCCAAGTATTTATAAATTGAAAATAAAATTATTCAGCCAAACAAATATTCAAAATACCATCCAACTCATCGAGTGAATGATAATGAATCGTGAGCTTACCTTTGCCTTGTTTATTATGATCAATTTTGACATTTGCACTAAAACGATCCGTCAAACGTTGCGTCAACTGTTGAATATCAGGCGCAATTTCCGTTTTTTCTTTTTCTTGCTTAGGTGCATTAAAATCACGAACATATTGTTCAGTCTGACGTACAGACAAACTCTTCTCAATTACTAACTCTGCAACTTTGAGCTGATCTTTTGCCTTCAATGTTAAAATGGCACGCGCATGCCCCATATCGAGTAAGCCCTGTTGCATAAAATCTTTCACAGGTTCAGCAAGACTCAATAAACGAAGTAAATTACTTACTGTGGTACGCGCCTTACCCACCGTGTCAGCGATTTCCTGATGGCTCAAGCCAAATTCATCATGAAAACGTTGTAATGCCATCGCCTGATCGACAGGGTTTAAATCTTGGCGCTGAATGTTTTCGATTAAAGCCAGTGCAATGGCAACTTGATCGCTCAAGTCCCTCACAATAGCAGGAACTTCTGTTAAGCCTGCAAGTTGCGCCGCACGCCAACGACGTTCACCCGCAATAATTTCATAAGGATGTTGTTCATTGTCAATTGGACGAATCACAATCGGTTGCATCACCCCATGTTTTTCAATAGATGCCGCTAGCTCTTGTAAGTCTTGCTCATTGATAAAACGACGTGGTTGATATGCACCGCGTTGTAATAAATGAACATCAATCTGCTTAAGTTGACCATGATCAAGCGCTTGTGCTTCAAGTTGTAATTTCTCTTTTTGGATTGAGCCAAGTAAGGCATCTAAACCACGACCTTTTGCTAGTCCACGTTTCTTAACGGTCATGCGTTACTTCCTTTTTTCACTTTGCTTTTCTTAATCATTTCAGCAGCCAAATGTAAATAAGCCACTGCGCCCTTTGAGCTTTTTTCAAAATAAATCACAGGTAAACCATGTGCTGGCGCCTCAGCCAATCGCACATTACGCGGAATGACCGTGTCATAGAGTTTCTTACCGAAGTATTGTTCTAATTCTTCAGATACATCCCGTGTCAGAGCATTACGTGCATCATACATAGTACGTAATACACCAATAATTTTTAACTCTGGGTTCAATGCTTGTTGAATACGATCAATCGTTTGTGTTAAATCAGCCAAACCTTCTAAAGCGTAGTATTCACATTGCATTGGAATCATCACACCATCCACTGCGGCCAAAGCATTGACCGTAATCAGGCTTAAACTTGGTGCACAGTCTACAATGATGTAGTCAAATGCTTGTTCGACCTCTTTCAATGCCTCGCGAAGGATAAACTCGCGACCTTCTTGCTCAGCAATCGCCAACTCTACGCCAGCCAAATCACGGTTTGCACCCAAAACTTTATAGCCAACCTCAGCTTTGGTAATTGCAGTTTCAATCGGCACTTCGCCCAGCAACACATCGGTCACTGAATATAGTAAGTCATTTTTTTGAATGCCTGAACCCATGGTCGCATTACCTTGCGAATCCATATCAACCAATAACACCCGCTTTTTCAGTACTGCTAAAGATGCAGCCAAATTTACTGCGGTTGTGGTTTTACCAACACCACCTTTTTGGTTCGCAATCGCAATAATTTGTGCCATGACCCGCCCAATCCTTTGAATTTTTTAGATACGTTTTAATAAAAGTAAGTGGCGTTGTTCGTCCAAACGTGGAACCTTTAACGCAATAATTTCACAGCTAAATTCATCTTTAAATGCTTCGACTTCATCCTGTGGGATCAAACCTTTCATCGACGCAATAATGCTGTCTTGATGCATATATGGTTTAGATGCACTGATGAAATCCGTTAAAGATGCAAATGCGCGACTGGTAATAACATCAAACTGCCCAAGCTCGTTAATGCTCTCTTCATTCTCAACACGCGTTTGAACTGCAATTACATTGGTCAATTTTAAGTCTGCAATAAACTGCTTTAAAAAACGAATTTTTTTACCATTTGAATCAAGCAGAACACATTGACGCTCAGGTTGGCAAAGAGCAATAATCATGCCTGGCATGCCACCACCCGTCCCAATATCCAGTAAACGGCCCTGCGGTAAATCTCTTAAAATACTTAAACTATCTAATAAATGCTTTACCAGCATTTCTTTAGGATCACGAATCGCTGTTAAATTGTAAGCTTTGTTCCACAGCACAAGGGCATCTTGATACTTCAGCAATAGATTTAATGCTTCTTCACTCAAATCTAAGCCAAGCTTTTGACTACCTTGCTTTAAGTCTTGAAAAAATGGATGCATAAAGAAGACATCTCAATAAAATTAAACTGAAGTATACCGATTTCTAAGCCGTGGAACAGTAGTTAACGCTTAGTGATTATGCACTTAAACGTACTTACCTTGACGAATCTGTAGATCTAGATCACTTAATCGCTCAGGTGTGCCAACATCTACCCATGTTGCCTGCATTTTTTCAGCAGAAATTTTACCGGCCGACATCGCTTCTTTTAACAAAGGTGCCAATGGTCGCTTACCTTCGTCTAGTCCATCAAACATACGTGGATGAAGCACAGCAACACCACTATAAGTTAGCGCCTCACCCGACTGCTCTTGTTCAAAGGTATAAGCCCGTCCTTGATTTAAAATAAAATCCCCTTTGGGATGCTGCTCTGGATTGGCAACAAAAACCAAATGAGCTAAATCCTGCCCCAAATCAACATTGAGTAATGATGCAAAGTCAAAAGTCGTCCAGACATCACCATTAATTAAGATAAAAGGTTGTGTACCCAAAAGTGGCAAAGCATTAATGATGCCACCTGCCGTTTCTAACCCTTCTTCCTCACGAGTCCAGCGAATATCGACCCCAAACTGTGAACCATCACCCAAAGCACCAATCAATATATTCGCCAGCCAAGCTGAATTGATTACAATTTCTGTGACCCCAATTTGTTTGAGCTTCTCAATATGCCAAACAATTAAGGGCTTGCCACCGACCTCGAGCAAGGGTTTAGGTTTATACAGTGTGAGGGGGCGCATACGGTTGCCTAGCCCCGCTGCCAAAATCATCGCCTTCATACAACAACCTCATATTTGCCATATTTTGCTTCAAACTTCGGCATCACTTTATCGCACATAAACTGCATAAAAGGTTGTAGTTCTGCATAAGGTTTACTTTCTTCAAGTAAATACCACATCACCCGTGGTAAATCTTTGAGATAACCTGATTTGCCATCACGCTCAAATAAACGTACAAAAATGCCCAAAATTTTAATATGTCTTTGAATCGCCATTAAATCAGCATCTTGCTTAAACTGCTCAAAGTCACGCCCTTCTTTTGCTGTAGCAGGCAACAAGCCATAAAACACTTTAAACCACTGATAAACCCGCTCAGGATTCCACTGTACATATGCATCGCGTGTAATTGAAATCAGATCGTAAGTATCCGCACCAATCACCGCATCCTGAAAGTCAATCACACCTTGCTCTTGCTCATCAGCCAAAAGCATCAAATTTCGACTGTGGAAATCACGGTGCACAATCACTTGTGGCTGTGCTAAAGCAGCATTGGCTAAAATCGCAAAGGTACGTTTAATCAACGCAGATTCAGCATCGGAGGGTTTAATCTGTAAACTAGGCAGTAACCAGTCAGTCAACAGACTCATTTCCGTCATTAATTTTTCATAAGAATATGCAGGAAAATGCCCTTTACCATCAATGGATTGCAATTGAATCAACTGCTTAAAGCTCTGCTCATAATGAGCATCGACCGTATTATCATCCAACTGTGTAGACAGCAAAACATCACCAAAATCTTCAAGCAACAACAAGCCTTGATTTAAATCTTTCGCAACAATATGCGGTACCCGAACACCATTAGCATCGAAAAATTCATCAATCGTCACAAAAGGCACACAATCTTCTTTTTCTGGTGGTGCATCCATGAGCATAAATGTTTTATTATTCAATTTGATTCTTGCATAACGACGGAAGCTTGCATCGCCTGCTAAAAAGTTAATTTCAAATTGATCTGAACCAAGTACAGATGAAATCCAAGTTTGTATCAATTGTTCACGTTGTGTATTCATTTGCGATAAATTCTAATACAGGCTGAGTTTTTAAAGTGCTAAGTGTAGCCACTTATCAACTTTTTCTCTATGATGCGACAATAATTAATTGCGATTAAGCATACTTGGTAAATGAGACACATGAAGCATCAGTTTAAATTTAATCCTTTAGCGACTGCGATATTTACCCTTCTTTGTGGTAGCTCAATCACAAGCTATGCTGCAACATCGTCTACTTCTATTTCAGATGAACAACAATCACTGAAACAAGCTTTACAAGAAAGCTATCCAGGGCAAAAGTTCTACGAGCAATACTATGTTGATAAATCGTCTCCTGAAGCTCAGCAGCGACAAGGCAAGTATTTAAGCTCAGCCTATTGTCAAGGAACATGGTTGACGCCTGTAAGCCCTGCAACCAAAGCTGTTGATGCTGCCAATGCAACCTCTACAATCACTGCGGATTATGGTCATTACAATCCACAAGGCGACTCTGTTCTTGAAGGCAATGTGCTTATTGACCAAGAAGGGCGTCAAATTCGTGCCGATAAAATCACCATTGATCAGACACAGACTTTTGCCAATGCAGAAGGTCGTGTGCAAATGGCGCAAAGTGGATTATTGGCTCAAAGTGATCAAATCAATTACAACCTCAAAACCCAGCAAGGTGACTTAAAAAATAGTTTTTATATTGCTGAAGAACAACATGCGCATGGACGTGCAGAACAAATTTTACGTCAGTCGCAAACAACCACTACCTTAAAAAATGCAACTTATAGTACATGTCCGCCAGAAAAGGCACCGACTTGGAAAATTCAAGCAGATGAAATAAAACTCAATCAAGAAACAGGCCGTGGTGAAACGCGCGGTACCAAACTTTATATTAAAGATGTGCCTGTACTTGCAGTTCCTTATTTCAACTTCCCTATTGATGACCGACGCACTACAGGTATCTTGACACCAAGTTTCGGCTTCACCAATGATGGAGGCATCGAACTTTCAGTCCCTGTTTATTTAAATTTAGCACCAAACTACGATACAACCATTACGCCTCGTTACATCAGTGACCGTGGACCTATGATTGAAGGTGAGTTTAGATATCTCACTGAAAATTTCGGTTCTGGCCAAATTAGAGGTGGTTTCCTTCCATCTGATCGCAAGTATGATGATCAAGACCGTAAAGACTTACACTTTTTACATAACTGGCAAATTAACGAACAATTTTCGACAAACCTCGAATATAACTACGCATCAGATAAAGACTATTTTACGGACTTAAGTAATAATCCAAATACAAAAACAGATCTAAATCTTCGTCGTGCATGGGAACTCAACTATAAAAATGGGATCCCAGGCTTAAAAGCTCAGCTTAAAATTGAAGACTTCCAAACACTGGATGAAACAACACCCTACGTTGACCGTCCTTATGCCCGCTTACCTCAGTTTTTACTCAACTATAAAACTGGCAATGCTTTAGGCTTAGAATACGAATTTAATAATGATACAGCCTACTTTAAAAAGGATTTTGGTACGATTGATGGCGATACCAACGACAGTTTCGAACCAAGTGGTACACGTGTCTACAATGACTTTTCTGTACGTTACAACTATCGTACACCTTGGGCATTTGCGATCCCACAGATCTCTATTCGCAATGTAAATACATTCTATGACCAAGACACGATAAATGAATTTGATAGCACGAATCGTTCATCAAAAGACAAATCATATACTGTTCCACAAATTACCTTTGATGCTGGCTTAACCTTTGAAAAAGAAGGCACATTCTTACAAACCCTCAGTCCGCGCATGTTCTATGCGTATGCTCCATATAAAAATCAAGATGGTGCACCAAACTTTGACTCTGTAGCCGCATCCATTAACTATGATCAACTATTTAGCCCTAATCGTTTCTACGGTCATGACCGCTTAGAAGACAATAACTTCTTGTCGTTAGGGCTCAGTTATAGCTTATTTGATACTGTCGGTCTGGAACGCTTAAAAGCAAGTGTTGGTCAAAGCTATTATTTTGAAGACCGTCGTGTGACTCTTGATCAAACCACAGATTTGTTTGATAACGAAAAGCATACTGGTCCAATTGTTAGCGTATCAAGTCAACTCTCACAAAACTTTACCCTTGGTGCTAATTCAGCTTGGATGTCAAATGGCGACAATGCTCAACGCGATTTACAGTTGTATTACACAGGGGATAAAGGCAATTTATACAATGTGGGCTATTACTACCGCAAAGAAATCGCGAACCGCCAAGAGCACTACGATCAAGTGGTTGCATCTTTTGTACAACCTGTACATAACAACTGGCGTATTATGGGCCATGCTCAGTATGACCTTGACAATAATGTCGCGCGCGAATACTTACTAGGCGTCAATTATGAAGCATGTTGCTGGGGTATCTCGGTGTATGGGCGCGAGTATTACAACGACTTAGATGACGTTAGCGATTCAAGTGTAAAACCAAACCGTGCAATTATGGCTGAAGTCACCCTAAAAGGCTTAGGAGGACTAAACAGCAAACTTTCATCATTACTAGAAAATCGTATTCTAGGCTTTAACAATATTAATCAGACTTGGACAGACCGTTAATGAAGACAAAACAGTTCAAACAATTTTTTAAAGCGAGTGCTTTAGCTTTAGCTCTCGCAACCGCTATTCCAACTTTTGTACACGCGTCGGATGAAGTTGTTGCTGTTGTCGATAACAGTGTTATTTTAAAAAGTGACTTAGAAGCAAGCATGGCTGAAGTTAAGCACCAACTTGAAAGTCAGAAAAAACAAGTTCCACCTGAGCAGTATTTAGCACAGCAAGCTTTAGAACAACTGATTATTCGTCAAACCCAGCTTGAACAGGTTAAACGCTACAACATTCAACCTGATGAGAAAAGCTTGAATGATGCTGTTTTAAATGTCGCAAAACAATCTGGAACAACAAGCCTAGAAGCATTTCAACAAAAGTTGGACAAAATGGCACCAGGAACCTATGCCTCTTTGCGTAGTCGTATTGCTGAAGATTTAGCGATTAGCCGTTTACGCCAACAAATTGTCACCTCTCGTATTCAAATCTCAGATCAAGACGTTAAGAACTTCTTAAATACCCCACAAGGTCAAGCTGCATTGGGCAATCAAGTACATGTCTTACATGTGCGTGTTTCTGGTGACAATGCTGACGCTGTGGCGAAACAAGTCAAAAACGTTCTCGCAAGCGACAATGATGTTGCTGCAATTTCTAAAAAATTCAGCACAGCCAACACCAAAGTTGAAGGTGCAGATATGGGCTTTAGAGCACTTTCTGATATTCCAAGTGAACTTGCTGCACGTGTGAGTCCACTCCAAGTTGGACAAACCACTGACCTTATTACAGTCCGTGATGGCGTACATATTTTAAAGTTAGTTGAACGTAAAGGTGCAGAGCAAAAAGCCATTGTACCCCAATATAAAGTACGTCACATTCTTATTCAGCCATCAGAAGTAGTTAGCCCTGAAAACGCAAAACAAATGATCGACAACTTGTATAATCGTGTAGAAAAGGGGGAAGATTTTGCAATTTTAGCTTCGACCTATTCAAACGATACAGGTTCAGCACGTGATGGTGGTAGTCTTGGTTGGGTTAGCCCTGGCGTCATGGTGCCTCAGTTTGAAGAAACCATGAAGAATACCCCTGTTGGACAAATTAGCAAACCATTCCAGACTCAGTTTGGTTGGCATATCCTACAAGTGACAGAAACACGTCAGCAAGATATGACGACTGAATACCAAGAGCGCATGGCACGTCAAGTTTTAGGTGAGCGTCAATTTGATGCTGAACTAGATAGTTGGTTACGTGAAATTCGAAACAAAGCTTATGTTGAGATCAAAGATCCAAATTTAGACCGTAAAAATAACAAGTCTTAAAATGTGGCACAAAAAAACCAGCATGAATGCTGGTTTTTTTATGACAAAGTCATTTAAAAAATTTTAAATAAAAAAAGCCTCTCAGCAGAGAGGCTTTTTTTTATCAATTAACGATTGTTTTCGTCGTCTTGAGAGTCTTCAAATTTTGATTCGCCATCAAAACCTGCAGATTGACCACCGAAGCCACCTTGACCACCAAAGCCGCCTTGACCACCGAAGCCACCTTGTTGACCGCCGAAGCCGCCTTGACCGCCGAAGCCACCTTGA
>NZ_DKIK01000072.1:14199-30332 GCF_002454215.1 Acinetobacter sp. UBA6720 | reverse complement strand
AAGCCACCTTGACCACCAAAGCCACCTTGTTGACCACCAAAGCCACCTTGTTGACCACCAAAGCCGCCTTGTTGACCACCAAAGCTACCTTGTTGACCAGCACCAGCAGGCGCACCAGCAGGACGTGGATTACGTGCAGGAACAACAGTAGAAATTGCATGTTTGTAAACCATTTGGCTTACCGTATTTTTTAATAAAACAACATATTGGTCGAAAGATTCAATATGACCTTGTAATTTAATACCATTCACAAGGAAGATAGATACAGGAATACGTTCTTTACGGAGAGAATTTAAGAACGGATCTTGCAAAGTTTGACCTTTAGACATGTTATAACTCCAAAAAAAATTAAAAATCAGCGCAAAAAACTATCTTTATTTTTCAATTAAAAATTATAAAAAAGACAGTAGCTAAATTTTGCTTTATCCGTAGCAGTTTCGCAAGTCTTCTTGTGCCTGCGTGATCGTTGAATAGGTTGTAAATTTATGTACTTCTTGCAAAGATCTTAACCAAGTGTATTGACGTTTGGCAAGTTGTCGTGTCGCAAAAAGTGCTTTATCCTCCATTTCTTGTTGTTTTTCGACAGTTTTATCTCCTTTTTGTAAAAATTCGAGTGCTTGTCGATACCCAACTGAGCGCATAGAAGGTAAATTTTCCTTTAAATCGTATTTTTTCATAAGAGCTTCCACTTCATTCAAAAATCCGATATCCCACATAATTTTCAAGCGCTGTGCAATTCTTTGGTGCAATTCAGCTCGATCTGGCACTAAGGCATAATTATGAAAACTATAACGATAAGGTACATTTTTAGGCTGCTCTGCCTGAAGCTTAGTAATGGGCTGCCCAGTCAACTTATAAACTTCTAAAGCACGAATAATCCGTTGTTTATCACTCACTTTAAATTTATCGCCCGCCAAAGGGTCCACACTGCATAATTCTGCATAAACTGCGTTCCAACCCTCACTTTCAGCTTTAGACTCAATCTCAGCACGAACAGCATAATCAGCACTAGGTAAATTACTCGAAAGCCCCTCTAATAGTGCTTTAAAATAGAGCATGGTTCCACCGACTAAAATCGGAGTTTTGCCACGTAAATGCATATCGTCAATCAGGCGACAAGCATCCTCAACAAAATTTGCAGCGGAATACACTTCTAAAGGTGTAATAATATCAATCAAATGATGTGGATACTGTAACAACTCTTCTTTGGTTGGCTTAGCTGTACCAATATCCATATCCTTAAAGACCAGTGCTGAGTCTACAGATATCAGTTCAAAATTTCCTTGCTCATAGAGCTGACATGCCAAAGCAGTTTTACCACTTGCAGTTGGCCCCATTAAATTGATGACCGGCAATTGAGTTGACATGTACAACTACTCTCCTCGAGCAAAAAGCTTATCTAGTTGAGCCAATGGAAACGCACGCCAAGTTGGGCGACCATGGTTACATTGGCTAGCAAATTCAGTTTGTTCCATTTGACGAAGCAAAGCATTCATTTCAGAAAGACCCAGAATGCGATGCGCGCGGACAGCACCATGACAGGCCATACCCGCTAAAATTTGATCACGCTTTTGCAGTAAGCCCTGAGCTTCATCATTTGGATCCAAATCGTTAAGTAATTCAGGTACCAGCGCCTCAAAATTGGCTTTATGTAAAATCGCAGGTACACCACGAACAATCACCTGCTCATCACCATATTGATCAATTTCAAGACCTAAACGCGCCAATTGATCTTTGAGCTCTTCCACTCTTGTCGCTTGCATCCGTGTGATATTAATCACTTTGGGAATGAGTAACTGCTGAGAAGTCCAGAACTCTGGTTTATCCCATGCGGACTTCATTTGCTGTAGCAGAATACGTTCATGGGCTGCATGCATATCAACAATAATCAGCCCTTCTGTATTTTGAGCCAACACATAAATACCGTGCAATTGTGCAATGGCTATTCCCAACGGATGTTCATCAACTTTAGGGCTTTGCACTGTAAAATCAGCTAAAGGCTGAGTTTGATCAACACTAGATGACGTATCACGCAAAGGCGCCAAATAGCTTTGTAAGGCATTATTAAGCTGTTGTGAACCCTGATAACGCGAAGTTTGCGTAGAATAATGAACACCTTGCGGTTGATTTGAACTAAAGTCAGTGAGCACATCCAATGGTGCTTGCTCACTATTTTGTTCAGACTCAACATGACGATGCAACTGCAAAGGCTCTTGATAGCGAGGCTGCACAGACATCAAAGCTTGATCCTCTGCAATCTTCATTGCATCAGATAAATCTGCGGTTGCCGTTTGAAACTGCGATAAAGTCTCTTTGGCATAGTGCCGGACAAACTCATGCACTTCACGCTGATTTAAAAAGCGAATTTCATGTTTAGTAGGATGTACATTGACATCAATATTTTCAGGATCGACTTCCAGAAAAAGTAAATAACCCGCATGCTGATGACCATGTAAAATACCGTCATAAGCCATACGTAGCGCATGAGAGATGGTTTTATCTTTAACAATTCGACCATTCACATAAACATACTGCAAGTCTGCTTGCGCACGAGCATCAGAAGGATGTCCCAACCAACCTGTTAAACGCATGTTGATACTATCCGCATCCATCCAATACGCATTTTCAGTAAATGCTCGACCGAGTAACTGTTGTACGCGCTGAAAACGTAACTCACCACTATCGGCAATCGGTAAGTTCAACTTGATGCTTTGATTATGTTCAAGCACAAAACGAATATCGAAATGAGTCAATGCTAAACGTCGAACGATTTCTTCAATATGACCAAACTCTGTGCCAGGTTTTTTGAGAAATTTGCGACGTGCAGGCACATTAAAAAATAAATCTTGTACCCGAATATGTGTACCTTTCGGCGCAGCTACAGCCTGAATCTCTTGATGGTCAAATGCAGTTCCATTAACTTCGACTTGATAGCCAATCCCATCATCCGCTTGACTACTGGTCAAGGTTAAACGCGAAACCGCTGCAATAGACGCCAAAGCCTCTCCACGAAAACCCAAGCTGACAATTGCATGTAAATCTTCTGCAGTCTGGATTTTACTGGTTGCATGGCGCATCACCGCCAAAGGGAGATCTTCAGCATGAATCCCTCGACCATTGTCCATGATTTCAATTAAAGTACTGCCGCCTTGCTCTACCCGAATAATCAACTCTGTCGCACCTGCATCAATCGAGTTTTCGAGTAACTCTTTGACCACAGACGCAGGGCGTTCAATGACTTCACCTGCTGCAATTTGGTTGGCTAAAGCAGGATTTAGAGTATGAATACGACGTATCTTTAAATCATCACGCATTGTTTAATTGGCTCTCTAAAGCTTGTAATAATGCTACCGACTGAAAACTCAATGTGGCATGTCGTGTCAGCTCATCTTCAGATTTTTGAATATCAATAATTAAGTCCGCCGCAGGGATTTCATCACCCCCTTTAGATGGCCATTCAAATAAAAACAGTGCATTGGGTGTTTCTAAATAGTCACGAATGCCCATTAACTCCAACTCATACGGATCGTTTAAACGATACAAGTCAAAATGGAAAATATCATGCCCTTGCACTTGGTAAGGTTCAACCAAGGTATAGGTTGGGCTTTTCACGGAACCTTGATGCCCTAAATGCTGTAAATAATGACGTGTTAAGGTGGTTTTTCCTGCCCCCAAATCCCCAATTAAATACACCACACCCGTCGTAAAATGCTGTGCCAAAATTTTCGCTAAATTTTGGGTATCTTGTTCATTATTGAGTGTTAAGTTGAATGAATACTGCATAATACTCACGACAAGTGGCAAAAGAGCAATTATGATAGCACCGCACTCATAAAATGCCCAAGTCGCAAGTTTGAAAACTCGTATTTTCCTGTATCAACCGCCTAGATATTACCTACAAAAAACATGTCCAACCACCAAACTTCTGAATTTTGTCCCCCCATGCTCAATGGCGTCAGTGCCAGTAAAGTGTTCCTGCCTAAATTGAAGCCATCGCCACACACCGTATTGGCTTATTTATCTGACCAATTTCCGCATATTGAAGCTGCGGAATGGCGACAGCGTTTCTTGGATGGCTTGGTCTATGACGCTGTAGGTAATGTGCTCAGCACAGATTCGGCATATCTTGAAAATCAACATGTGTTTTATTACCGCTTTTTAGCGCGTGAAATTGAAGTACCATTTCAGCATGAGATTTTATTTGAAAATGATCATTTCTTAGTGGTAGATAAGCCGCATTTTCTAACTATCAGCCCAACGGGACAATATGTTCAACAAACTCTTTTAGTTCGCCTAAAACAACAGACAGGTATTGAGCATTTAACCCCTATCCATCGCTTAGACCGTGAAACTGCAGGCTTAGTCCTTTTCTCCAAGCGCATTGAAACGCGTGGGGCTTATCAACAAATGTTTGCGGAACGGCGGGTGCAAAAGACCTACCATGCAATTGCACCTTTTAACCCAGAACTTAATTTCCCACGAACTGTAAGGTTACACATGCAAAAAGGTGAACCGTTCTACACTATGCGGGTATTAGACAAAGCACCCAATAGTGAAACAGATATTTCGCTGTTGGAATATGACTCAACATGGGCAAAATACGAGCTTAAACCACATACAGGAAAACAGCATCAACTGCGTGTACACCTTAATTCTTTAAGCTGCCCGATTAAAAATGACCCGTTCTATCCTAAAGTTGTACACAAAACCGACGATGATTTCAGCCAACCATTACAGCTTTTAGCCAAGAAATTATCATTTAAAGACCCAATAACTCAACAACTTATGCTGTTCAACTCTCACTTTGAATTGACACTGTAATATAATTGTCATTACAAAATAATTTAAAATTCCATTGTGTGAATATTGAAATTACAATGAAATTGATTAAAATAACTTCTATCCTTTAAGTGATTCAAATTATTTAATAAATCATGAGAAAAACAGAAGTCTATCAAATTCGACTCGATTCCCAAGAAAAGAAACAAGCATTTGCCGTGTTTAAACAATTGGGGATTACACCTGCACAAGCCGTTCGTTTGTTCTTCAAACAAGTGGTTTTAACCAAATCTATCCCATTTTCAATTGAAAATCAGAACATCAACTTAGAGCAACTCATTAAATTACGTAAGTTAAAGCAAGAACAAAAAGCAGTCGAACAAATCACAAGCCCCGACTCTACAGCCACTAATGATTTATTTGCCGATGATGAACACATTGATCTATTTGAAGAATTAGCTGCAATTTTGGGTGAGAGTGACAAAACTTAACAGTGTTGCATTTCTAAACAAATTTTAGAAATATCCTGTTCAAAACTTCGGTATGCTTCATGTAAACATTATAAAAAACAGCATGGAGTAATACATGATTGTAAGACGTGCCACCTTAGAAGACTTAGAAAAACTTGCTGTATTATTCGATGAATATCGCCAATTCTATGGCGCATCTTCCAACTTAAGCCTTTCCCAAAAGTTCCTCAAACTTCGTCTTGAAAATGAACAAAGCGTGATTTTTATTCATGTCAAAGACGATGTGATTACTGGTTTTGTCTTATTATACTTAGGCTTTTCTTCCGTGGCTTGTGCAACGTATTATATTTTAGATGATGTCTATGTCTCACCGCCACATCGTCGTCATGGCTCTGCAAAACAACTCATTGATACCGCAATTTTGTTTGCTCGTCATGAAAAAGCGATTCGCATAACACTTGAAACGCAAAAAAATAACTACCAGTCCCACAGCCTATATGAAGCCATGGGCTTTGTAGCGGATAGCGAATTTAAAACCTATCACTGCTTCTTATAGCTACTGATTTATATGCCGTTTTCATGAGGGCTGCTATGACGAGTCTTGGCTAAAGCGACTTGTTCCTCATTTAAATACACCCATCTTCCCTCGACTAAATCAGACAATGTGATTAAGTCGAGTTCTCCAATTTGCTGACGATGCAAACATTCCACCTTATTGCCGACAGCTGCAAGCATACGCTTTACTTGATGATACACTCCCTGATGCACCGTCATTTGCAGTTCACATTCAGCTAATCGTTTTACCCCTGTTGCTGCAAATATCCCTTTTTCATTACGTAACTCAACGCCTTGTTCTAACTGCTGGATTTGTTCATCTGTAATAGGATCAGCCGTTTGCATGCGATACACTTTGGCCACATGCTTTTTAGGATGTGTCAATGCCTGTAAGAATTGACCATCATCAGTAAGCAACAACAAGCCAGTCGTGTCTTGATCCAGACGTCCAACACACTGAATACCACGATTCAAGAGCACATCATCAAACAAATCGAAAACACTAAAGTGGTGTGTTGCCTGATGTGAACATTCATAACCCTGAGGTTTATTTAAGGCAATATAGACTTTTTCACGATATTCAAAACTCTCATCATGTACTTTGAAGTGTAAACCATCTAATTTGAGTTTATGTTTAGGGTCTGTAATGATCTGCCCATCAATTTCGATGGTTGCATTTTTAATCAACTGTTGGCAATGCTTCCGCGAACCGAATCCTTGCGACTGCAACATTTTTTCCAACAGCATCAGCACACCACTTTTTCAAATAAAGGCTCATTTTATACTGAAATACAGGAACATCAATCAAAGGACTCGGATCATTCGGCAGACTGGCTAAAAAAACGTTACAATGCACATGTTTTTTTGACCAGTCTCCCCCATATGCCGAACTTAGATTTGAACCTGATCGTCCTCCTCATCCTGCTGGCTTGCGGTATTTTCAGTCACAATTCTGCGGTAACCATTGCTGCGGCTGTACTCATTATTTTACGCATGACGCCACTGAGCGAATACTTCCCGCTAATCCAACAACATGGATTAAATATCGGCATTATTATTTTAACGATTGCCGTTTTAGTTCCTATTGCCAGTGGTAAAATTAGCGGTGAAAGTATTTTTAAATCTTTCTTAAGCCTTAAATCATTACTAGCGATTACGATTGGCGTTTTAGTTGCATGGTTAGGTGGACGCGGTGTGAAACTCATGTCGAATCAACCAGATGTAGTTGCAGGTCTGTTGGTTGGAACTGTAGCAGGGGTTGCATTACTGCGTGGTGTACCTGTGGGCCCATTAATTGCCGCAGGTTTACTGACCTTATTAATTGGGACGGGACAATCTTAAATACATGTATCGTAGCTGAAGTCACATTTCAAATATTCACTGAGTTGGCGCTATTTTTGCTTTATCTAAATTAGGCATGACTTTATGGAATAATCAATTAAATGTAGACAAACCAATAGATACTGTATTTAAGAATACTCAGGCATCGCATAGATTTTAGTGTTATTGAATTAACTTATAATATTTTTGAACAACCTAATTTTTATGTGATAAAGAACGTATAATATTTTTCATTTCACTCTCTATTTATGTCCATTCAAAAAAATAGCAGCCCATCAACAGGTCACTTATCTGTCATTATTTTAGCCTTGGCACTCGGTGGTTTTTGTATTGGTACGACTGAATTCGTTGCGATGGGACTCATCCAAGAGATATCGCAGAGTTTCAAGCTTAGTATCCCTATCACAGGGCATTTTATTAGCGCTTATGCTTTGGGCGTGACAATTGGCGCGCCTGTCATTGCCGTTTTGGCTGCAAAAGTGCCACGAAAAACACTTCTAATTGGACTCATGTTGTTTTATGGCATTGCCAATGCAAGCACCGCACTTGCAAATAGTTATGAGTCTATGCTGATTTCTCGTTTTATCGCAGGCTTTCCACACGGCGCATACTTTGGTATTGCTGCTCTCGTGGTTGCAGAGTTTGCTGGTAAACAAAAGCGTGCTTTTGCTGTTGCAATGCTGATGATGGGCCTAAATGTCGCGACCGTGATTGGCGTACCTCTTGCAACTTGGCTCGGACAACTCTATGGTTGGCGGGCAGGTTTTGAGTTTTCGGCATCTATCGCATTTTTAACTGTTGTCGCGATTTGTTTTGGCCTACCCCAAATGCAACGTGATCACACTGCAAGCATTCAAAATGAGCTCCGCGGACTTAAAAATACACAAATGTGGATGACTCTTGCTGTAGGGGCAATTGGTTTTGGTGGACTCTTTTCGGTTTATAGTTATGTATCACCCATTTTGACTGAATATACCCATGCCAGCATTCAAGTTGTTCCTTTTGCACTGGCATGTATCGGGCTAGGTTTAGTAATTGGAGGTGCTGTTGCAGGACACTTTGCCGATAAAAACCTAAACAAAGCCATCATTTGGGTATTGATATCCAATGCCTGTTCTTATGTGCTTTGTGCATTATCAATGGATCATCTTGCGACGGCTCTTATTGCGCTATTTTTAGTGAGTTTCAGTATTGCTGGTCTAGGACCTTTACTGCAAACCCGCTTAATGGATGTTGCTGGTCATGCCCAAGGTCTAGCTGCTTCACTCAATCACTCTGCCTTTAATATTGCCAATGCTTTTGGTGCTTTTATTGGTGGCTGGCTCATTAGCCAAAATCTGGGCTGGTTAGCACCGATTTGGGTAGGTACCTTATTAAGTCTAGGCGGTCTAATCATCTTGCTACTCGCCTTTCAGCATGAAAAAAAGTCAATGTCTATATCTAAAGATGATGTAAATCAAACCTGTTAGACCAATCTAGATTTCTATTCAGATAAAGTAAGGCATGTGTATCAACATTCGATTTGAACGTTGATACACATGCCTCTTTACACCGATTTATTCAGGTAGCTTCTTCCCACAATGTGGACAATACGCATACTGATCACGCTCTTGTTTTAATGACTCTTCTTTTTGCTCACGTATAAGCTGCAAAATAATATCTTGTGTTTGTTCTTTGGTCAGTCCAACCTCTTTACGAACTTCCTCAATTTTTTCTGTTTCTAGGACAAAGTCAATGTCGCTATTCTGGATTAACTCTCGAAATCTGAGTTCTAGTTGTTCTTTGCGCTGCTCTAGTTCATTGGCCAAACCATTTGCCAAGATACCTGCGGGTAATGCTGCTAAACCTACACCTAAAATAGTAATGATCGCACCCAAGAAACGTCCTAGCGGTGTAATAGGTGTCACATCGCCATATCCTACGGTGGTCAGTGTAACCACAGCCCACCACATGGAAGCTGGAATAGAGCTGAAAACCTCAGGTTGTGCCTGACTTTCAATCAAATACACCCCCGCAGCCGCCATAATGATCATAATCATTAAAATGAAAATAACCGCTTGAAATGAGCCTTTTTCGCGCTCAATGACCCTCAATAGGATTTGTAGAGAAACAAAGTAGCGGGTTAACTTGAGAAGTCGGAGCAAACGAACGATTCTTAAAAAACGTAAATCGAACTGAACAAAGAAGTTTAAATATGCAGGTAAAATCGCCAAGAGGTCGATAATTGCCCCACCACTTTTGACCCAATTTAGGCGGTTTTTCCAATCCGACTCAAAACTATTAGCTTCAGCAATTGACCAAAAACGTAAGAGATATTCAATCGTAAAAACGATGATCGAGAAGATTTCAAAATAATAAAAAAAGTCCTGATACAACACATAGTACTTCTGTACCGACTCCAACAACACAGCAGCAGCATTACTCATAATCAGTACAATGAGGAAATAGTTCAGCCCTCGGCTTAAGGGTGTCTCATAGTCTTCATTATGTAAATTGTTATAAACAAATTTGCGTAACATGTACCAAGCTGTCAATTTCATTACGATTTTACGTTATTCTTATCCCTTAAAATTCAGTTTAACCGAACTTAACAGCAAAGTAAGTAATAAATTTCGGTACGAATCGTACAACTGCGGCAGCATTATTCAATATAGAGTAAGGCCAAGCGCACTTGGTCATAGCCCATACGCGGATTGGTTAACTCTACAATCGGACGTAGTTTAATTGCGCCATCTTCACTAAAGTGTTCAGCTTGCTGACGTTTCATGAGACGTTTATAAATCTTTCGCACTTGCTCTACCACTTCTTCGCCTGGATGAGCTACAGAAATGTCTAAGCCCTGTTCTTTATGTAGCTTCGCCAAATGGTTGATAATCGTTGCAGCCGTCAACCCTCGCTCTTGGGCGATATCGGCAATTTCATAACCACCTTCAAAAAGTTCACGTGTTTCATCGAGTGTTGCAGAAGCATAGTTGGCTTTACCTGCATTACGGGCAATTTTCTTTTCATTACGCTCAATCTCAACTTCATTGAGCGTTCCGCCACAGTGACGAATAAAGGCCTTGTGTTGTGGCTCTAGATCAATGACCTCAAAGTGTGTTTCGGCTTCATCGGAAAGTTCTTGGAAACGTCGATCTGCTTTAATGGCAAGACTGTCTAGCTCTAAGGCTTGTTCATTAAAACCCAGTAGTCTTAAACCATCCAAAGTCTTTAACCGTGACAAAGCCACATAGCCCTGTCCTTTTTCAAAAGTATGGCTCAGGTTAATTTCTGCTGCTGCTAAAGTCATGCCTTGAGATTTGTGAATGGTGATGGCCCACGCTAAGCGCAATGGAATCTGCTGAAAACTGGCAATGGTTTTACCTGCATCATTGTCCACCGACCATGTTTCAGGCTCAACCACCAGTACTGTACCATCAGTCAGTTTTACTTTTGGTAAGACTCCGAAATCATCATCTTCTTCAAAGCCAACCACCTCACCCAAACTACCGTTAATATACCCCACGTCAAAGTTGTTCTTTACAAACATCACTTTGGCATTTTTCTTGAGAGTGAGGTTTTCAGGTGCGCGCACAGACGACTTTAACGTTTCAATAAGCTTGTCATTGCCATCACACACCGCCTCAAACTGACGACCTTCATTTTCAATTTCATTCAAATGTTTGAAGTTGATGGTGTCCACGTCCATATTATGGGTGTATAAACGTGTGAATGTTTCACCAATATCCTGCTGACGTGTGGCTTGTAAAGCTTGCAAATGCTCGGAGCGGATCGTTTGGCTACGGATAGCATTTAAAATATCGTTGAGGTAGTCATTGCCCTGACGGTGCTGCTCGGTCAAATAGCACACACGAAACTTGGCTTCCACCCAAGCATCAGACATAAAACAGAACTTATCGCGATTACGTTCTTCATTTTTCCCCACGGGCGGTAACTGGAAAAAATCCCCTGCAACAATGACCTGAATTCCACCAAATGGTTCTTCACTTTCTTTAAAGAATTTTAAAACTTTATTGACCAAATTGAGCTGTTTCGCATGTAGCATCGAAATTTCATCAATAATTAACACTTGGGCATTTTCTAAATGCTCTTTTAAATATTTACGTTCTTTCATGCGTTTGAGTTCATCTTCCCCTAACGCATCTTTAATACCTATACCAGCCCAAGTATGAATCGTCATACCATTCATATGTGTTGCAGCTATACCTGTAGAGGCTGTGATCGCCACAGGCACTTTACGGGCTTTTAAGTAATTAATGTATTGGTTCAATGTATAGGTTTTTCCTGCACCAGCGGAACCAGTTAAAAAGACATTTTCGCCCGCTTTTAGAAGTTTGAGTGCAGTTTCTTGCTTCATAAGACCTATACCATTGATGAACGGCTATAGCCTACCGAGTTTTTGCTAAAAAGTTAAGCAGATCTCGTCATATAGAAGTTCTTGTGCGACAAATTAAGTCGAGTGTTGTTGAAATTTTAACAGCCCTTTTGTCGTTCTTGGTTGAGCATCGCAATAAACTGCTCTGCCACTAACACATCGTCAGGAAGTGCCTTTTGGTTGTTTGGATATTCCAACTGATCAAATAACAACTGTCCCGCGATATAATAGCAGCCAAGTGTTAAGTGGCGCTGTGCATCAGTATGACTCATATGAAAGGCCACGTATTCATTGACAATAATTCGTTCAGCAAAGCTTGCCGCTAAACAATGTCTAAACCGACGAGACTCTGCGATGATGCGATCAATATCTTTAAGCTCCTCAAATACCCAACTTTCAATAAAATAATAAGCTTCATGACTGATCGGTTGCCATGACACATGGCTGACTTTCCTTTTCAGTTCAGCAAGTAACTCTTGGCTATGTAATTGATCATGCCATTGCACAGCCTGATGAAATAGGCCATTCCATGTGACATTTTTTAAAACATCCTTTTGCGTCTCGAAATGTTCAGGTAAATAATCTCGGACATAAGCATCAAACACCGAAACCCGCAATGGCGGATGATTCAGATAAAAAAGTTGTCTAAAGCTTTCAATAGGCAGTTTGTACTGCTGCAATTGGCGATAAAAATCACGATGTTGTTGGTTTTCTTCACTGAAATAAATCACTAATTCAGCAGGTAGTTTTTGTGCAATTTTATCTAAATGCTGAATGTAAGCCTGCATGACTCGACTCAATTTTGTATAAACTTTTTTACCCCATTCGGGTTGCTGCTGTACTACACGGTGCAGTAGTTCTAACCATTCATCCAAATACAAAATCGACGGGCTGATTGCTATACGCTGATCATCCATATCTTGGCGTCTATTTTTTAAGACGACATGCTGGTTGGCTTCCAACTCAAACCATTGCTGTTCTATAGCATGTTCATAACAGCTTTGGATAAACAAACGTGCTGCAACATGCTGAAAGTACCTTAAAGCTACTAAAATAATTTCAGAATGATAAGACTGTGTATCCAAATAACTCAAAGCAGTCACAGCAACACGTACACTACTATGTTGAATGTTGTGGCTAACCCAGTCTGTCACGACAGCTTTTTGTTTGAATAACCAATTCACTGTACGTTTTTCATCGAAAATAGGGAGTTTAGCAACTTTTTTTTGCCAAACTTTGGTCTGCACCTCTAAAAAATGTTGCTTTGCCAGCAAATCAGGCAATGACCAAAGATCACGATTCATTAAACGTGCAAAAACCAACAGTTCAGGCTGCTCTTTCGCATGCGGATACAGTAAATAAATATCATGCCCATGATCTATCAGCTCTTGTAAACAAAAACGTTCAGGAAATGCTGTTTCTACGATGCGATAAACATGTGGTTCTAGAAATTGCTTGGCACTAAAACACAGCTCATCATAACTATGCATCAAGGACTGAATAGGCAGAATATCCTCTGCTTGATCTGCATCTAAGTAACATAACTGCTCAAGTAAAGTCAGCAAATTGTTATCCGTTGCTGAAAGTTCTATTCTGCCCATATATTTACACAGTTGCTGAAAGAGCTCTGCATGGCTGTGCTCTATTTCAGTCAAAATCGTTTGGATCCGGCTTAGCCCCCCAACCACAACAAAAACCTGTTGCAATAACAACTGGCGTAACTGTTTTACTTTATTACGTAAATACAAAGAATGCTGTGGAGTCTGCTCACCCACCCAGAAGACAATGTCATGTAAACAAAACTCTTCAAGTGATTCAGCGTAGTGCCCCTTATACATAAACTGTGGGACACAAATCGTTTTGTTTTCGGTCGGTGGATAGAACTGAATATGAAAGCAATGGTTTAAAATTTGAATCTGGCGTTGCTTTGCATCAATCCCCAAAACATTGTGCACACTGAGCGTGGAGAGAAACATAAACTGCTCATGATAAAGTTGCTGAACACTCGGAACAACTTGCCTTAACACGACGGCAAAGTTTTGATATTGCTTAATCCTATCGTTTCTGTCCACAGTGAATCCTCATCGAATTTGGCGACGTTCATCCCGCTTCAAAACCAATATAAACAATTCCACACATGCAGGCTACGCCTTTTCATCATAGCTATTTTTTCGATTTAGAATCAGTATTTTCCATTTCCTTACGCATGGTAGGTATTTGGTAGGTACACAAGTTTTTTGAATCATTCGATACTCTAAAAACGGTAATGAGCACCGATAACAACATAAATATGGTAGAAGGAATCGCACCATGGCTTTTAAAAATATTGCAGATCAAACGAACGGTTTTTATATCCCTTGTGTTTCACTGTTTGGCCCAGGCTGTGCCAAAGAAATTGGTGGTAAAGCACAAAACCTCGGTGCGAAGAAAGCACTGATCGTAACCGATGCTGGCTTATTCAAATTTGGCGTAGCAGACACCATCGCAGGATATCTCAAAGATGCTGGTGTTGATAGTCATATCTTCCCAGGTGCGGAACCAAACCCAACTGACATTAACGTACATAACGGTGTAACTGCTTATAATGAGCAAGGTTGTGACTTTATCGTGTCTTTAGGCGGTGGTTCATCTCATGACTGCGCAAAAGGTATTGGGCTTGTCACTGCTGGTGGTGGTCATATTCGTGACTACGAAGGGATTGATAAAAGCACCGTTCCAATGACTCCTCTGATTGCAATCAACACAACAGCAGGTACAGCTTCAGAAATGACGCGTTTCTGTATTATTACCAATACAGATACTCATGTAAAAATGGCGATTGTAGACTGGCGCTGTACTCCTCTTATTGCAATTGATGATCCTAAACTGATGATTGCAAAACCTGCAAGCTTAACAGCAGCAACAGGTATGGATGCATTAACCCATGCGGTAGAGGCTTATGTATCAACAGCTGCTAACCCAATTACCGATGCTTGTGCAGAGAAAGCCATTTCGATGATCAGTGAGTGGTTAAGCCCAGCCGTTGCAAACGGTGAGAACCTTGAAGCACGTGATGCCATGAGTTATGCACAATACTTAGCAGGTATGGCATTTAACAATGCATCTCTAGGTTATGTTCATGCAATGGCACACCAACTTGGTGGTTTCTATAACCTACCACACGGTGTATGTAACGCAGTTTTACTGCCACATGTATGTGAGTTCAACTTAATTGCCTGCCCTGATCGTTATGCACGTATTGCAGAACTGATGGGAGTCAACACCGCAGGTTTGACTGTGACAGAAGCTGGCTATGCTGCCATTGATGCGATTCGTGAATTATCTGCATCTATTGGTATTCCATCAAGCTTGTCTGAACTGGGTGTAAAAGAACAAGATTTGGGCATTATGTCTGAAAACGCGCAAAAAGATGCCTGCATGCTGACTAACCCTCGTAAAGCAACCCATGCTCAAGTGGTTGACATCTTTAAAGCGGCGCTCAAATCAAGTGCTTCAGTAGTAGATTTTAAAGCGGCTGTCTAAGTTCTCTCCTTAACACTTTGTTTGCTTTGACAATTTAAGTGGAATGAAACAGACGTCCATACTGTTTCATTCGGGTAAGCCTAATCCTTGCTTACCTTTGCACTTAAATTGTCTTTTTTTATTTGTGGTTGACAAAAATTCTGACTTCATCAAGGATAAGGGAACTCATGACAATAACAACCAGAGTGAACTATGTCAGCACTACAAAACCCGCTTGCGTATCAACCAGATGTCCTTGGTGAAAACTACGAACAACTCAAACTCAGTTTTGCTAATGACTACGAAGGTGAAGTTTGCGCAACTCTCATTCGTAAAAAAGCCACGCAAACCACAACCAAAGCAGTGCTGTATATTCATGGATTTATTGACTACTTCTTCCAAACAGAAATGGCTGAACAGTTCAATCAGCATGGTTACGACTTTTACGCACTTGATTTAAGAAAATATGGTCGCTCCCGTTTAAGCCACCAAAACTACTACAATGTCCGTGATCTGCGCGAATATGACGATGAAATTACTCAAGCTCTTGAGATTATAGGTGCTGAAGGTCATCTTTCTGTTGTACTGGCAGGACACTCGACTGGTGGTTTGATTACCACACTATATGCAGCGCACCATCCACAACACCCTCTAATCAAAGCGCTATGGGCCAACAGTCCTTTTTATGATTTTAATATGCATCCAATTAAACGCAAACTTGGCGTGCCACAACTCAGCCGACTTGCAAAGCATTTCCCAGACTTAAAATTTCCAAGTGAACTGAATAAGTGGTATGTACCAAGCCTACATCAAAGTGAACACGGCGAGTGGAACTTTGATTTGCAGTGGAAACAACCAAGTTATTCTATGGTTCGCATCAGTTTTGTCCGTGCAATCCATGAAGCGCAAAAAGAAATTCATCGTGGCGGTTTAAAGCTTTCTGTTCCTGCACTGATTATGCATTCACATCAAACACTCAACCCCAAAAAATGGGGCGTAGCTGCACAAACCAGTGATGTAATTTTAGATGTCAAAGACATTGAAAAACAGGCGAAAAATCTACAAGGTGACATCTGTGTCGAGACCATTCAAAATGGTTTACACGACTTAGT
>NZ_DKIK01000072.1:0-14100 GCF_002454215.1 Acinetobacter sp. UBA6720 | reverse complement strand
TTTAATCGCAAAATTTTTATTAACCTATTCCATAACTCAAATCAAAACTATTAAATTTTGTATTTCTCAAGTAGCTGATGCGCCGGGTGTCCACTCGGTGTCAGCTCAATAAGTCGTTCAACAGCATCAATTGCTTCTGGGTAGCGTGCCACATGCTTAAAGAGCATATCAGTTTCATTGGCTTTAAAAATCGCACTACTTAAACGTGACTCCAAACAGTCGCGCCATGCGCAAAGAAACGGACTTTCTGTTTTAGGCAATAACACACCTGAGCAAAGCTTTAAAGCCGTCTCGATATATGCAGCATCTAAGGCCTGCTCTGCTTGTAGGAAATCTGCTTCTATATGCGCCAAAATTCGGTAAGGGCGAGATCCCAACATTCCCCCCAACAGATCCCTTAATTGCGACATTTCTGCTTTAAGTGTGCCTATACTCACTTTTCGCTCACCATATAATGCCTGATGTAAGGTATCTAAAGTCATACCTTGTGGACATAGCGCTAAAATAGTCAGAATTTCAATTTGACGTGGTGTGAGCACCATCACTTTGCCATTAAAAAGCACTTGTGGCACACCAAAAGCACGAATATACAGTTGTTGACGCTGGTATTCCAATAATGCTGTTTGAATAATAGATGCACAGCGCTCTGCTGCCAGCAAACCAAGGCTATTATGATTTTTCCATGTGGTCGATAAATCAATTACCCCCAAAACATGTTTTGAATAAGGGTCGATGATTGGTGCTGCATAGCAAACCCAATCATGGATGGAACTCATATAATGTTCATTAGAAAACACACAACTCGATTGTTGAGTTTTAAGTGACAATGCCAATGCATTAGTCCCCACCAACTCCTCTCTCCACTGCCCGCCTTCTACAAAATGTACACTTTCCGCAGCATTACGCATTTGCTTACTTGAAGCACTCCAAATAATCGTACTACCAATATCACCCACAGCAACGACCATTGAGGACTGCTGTGCAATATGCTTGAGCTCATCCGCGCAGTAACTTAAAGCATGTTGTAATGCTGAACCTTGTGACATCGAACCTTCAGAAATGGGCGCTGCAAAACGATCCTTAGGAATCTCTGCCGAATTAGAACGCTGCCACGAACTTGCAATGCTTTTTCCGAGCTGTTCAGCTTGTACCGTCGAAATACTGCTGCTGGTTCTAAGCTTTTCTATTTCTTGTCTTTTCTGTATTAAATGTTGCATTGCCATCATTCCTTATTCTCAAAACAATTCCTGATACACATCCACTGTATTGCATGGTTGTAAACATTTGTCGGAAGCTTGTAAACCTGCATCCTTCCAACCTTTTTCCAACCTTATATTAGGTATGCTACTTAAATATTGTACTGATGTACCTTATACCAAAGCTGTAGATGCTTTTAAAAAATCAATAAGCAAAGGAACTTCAATATGCGCTACGTAGACCCTAACCAACCTGGTTCAAAAGTAGAATTTAAAGCACAGTATGAAAACTTTATTGGTGGCGAGTGGGTTGCTCCAATAAAAGGTGAATACTTTGAAAATATCTCTCCTGTCGACGGTAAAGCCTTTACTAAAATCCCACGTTCATCTGCTGAAGATATTGAGCTTGCTCTCGATGCTGCACACAAAGCTAAAGCACAATGGAATAAATCTTCTCCAACTACACGTTCTAATTTACTCCTTAAAATTGCTGATCGTCTAGAGGAAAATCTAGAGAAATTGGCTGTAGCTGAAACTTGGGATAACGGTAAACCAGTACGTGAAACCTTAGCTGCAGATATTCCACTTGCAATTGATCATTTCCGATATTTTGCAAGTTGTATTCGTGCACAAGAAGGTGGTATTTCTGAAATTGATGAAGACACTATTGCCTATCACTTCCACGAGCCATTAGGTGTTGTGGGACAAATTATTCCATGGAACTTCCCAATTTTAATGGCAACATGGAAAATTGCTCCAGCCCTTGCAGCAGGTAACTGTATTGTTCTTAAACCAGCTGAGCAAACGCCTGTAAGTATTTTAGTCTTGGTTGAACTGATTCAAGACTTACTCCCACCAGGCATTTTAAACATTGTAAATGGTTATGGAGTTGAAGTAGGTCGTCCACTTGCAACTAACCCTCGTATTGCAAAAATTGCATTCACAGGCTCAACCGCTGTTGGGCAAATGATTATGCAGTATGCAACTGAAAATATTATTCCAGTAACTTTAGAGCTTGGTGGTAAATCTCCTAACATCTTCTTTGAAGATATTATGGATCAAGACGATGATTATCTTGACAAAGCGCTTGAAGGCTTTGCTATGTTTGCGTTGAACCAAGGTGAGATTTGTACTTGCCCTTCACGTGCATTAGTTCAAGAAAGCATAGCCGATAAATTCTTGGAAAAAGCAATTGAACGTGTCAAACGCATCAAAACAGGTCACCCACTAGACACTGAAACGATGATTGGTGCACAAGCTTCTTTAGAACAACAAGAGAAAATTTTAGGCTGTATCGCAACAGGACGTAATGAAGGTGCTCAATTACTGACGGGTGGTAGTGAACGTAATGAAGTGGGTACAGGTTTCTATATCGAACCAACCATTTTCAAAGGCACAAACGACATGAAAATTTTCCAAGAGGAAATTTTTGGACCAGTGCTTTCGGTTACAACGTTCAAAGACTTTGATGATGCGATTAAAATTGCAAATGACACCATTTACGGTCTAGGTGCAGGAGTATGGTCACGTTCTGCTCATACGTCTTATCGCGCGGGTCGTGCAATTGAAGCGGGTCGTGTTTGGACCAACTGTTATCATATCTACCCTGCGCATGCGGCATTTGGTGGTTACAAAAAATCTGGCATTGGTCGTGAAAACCACAAAATGATGCTTGATCATTACCAACAAACTAAAAACTTGCTTGTAAGCTATGCCACTAAACCAATGGGCTTCTTCTAAGCATAAATATATTTGTGCATGATGTGTTTAGGGTGATTCGTTACCCTAAACACCTTCAACCTTCAACCTTCAACCTTCAACCTTCAACCTTCAACCTTCAACCTTCAACCTTCAACCTTCAACCTTCAACCTTCAACCTTCAAAAATAATAATTTATCTCTGCGTTACACACAAAATTAGACAGGATGTCTGATTGCTTGGTACTGAAATTGCTTAAACATTGTATGAACCAAGCCATCTATAAAAACTTAAGATATGGAGCTTCCTATGACAGACTCTCCGCTTAAAGATTCGATATCTTTATCAACACAAACAGTGCAAACTTCTGACGATTATTTTGAAAAAAGACAACTTAAACAAGGTGCTGTCGGCTGGCTACTTTTAGTCGGTTTAGGTGTGGCTTATGTCATTTCTGGTGACTTTGCAGGCTGGAACTTCGGTTTAGCTCAAGGTGGCTGGGGCGGTATGTTCATTGCAACAGTCGTAGTTGCCATTATGTATCTATGTATGTGCCTTGCCATGTCTGAAATGGCGACCATGCTTCCCACGGCTGGTGGAGGTTATAGTTTCGCCCGCACCGCTTTCGGCCCCTTAGGCGGTTATCTCACAGGTACTGCAATTTTAATCGAGTACGCCATCGCACCTGCTGCTATTGCCTGCTTTATTGGTGCTTATTGTGAATCATTATTTGGTATCGGTGGATGGATCATCTATTTGATCTGCTATCTGATTTTTATGGGCATTCATCTCAAAGGTGCGGGTGAGGCACTGAAAATCATCTTTGTGATTACCGCAGTTGCTGCTGTGGCCTTATTTGTATTTTTCGTCGCAATGGCACCCCATTTCAACAGTGCCAATCTGTTTAATATTGCTCAAACTGAAAATATTGGGGCAAGCAATTTCTTACCTATGGGCTATATTGGGATATGGGCTGCCGTGCCTTATGCAATTTGGTTCTTCTTAGCCGTTGAGGGTGTACCACTTGCAGCAGAAGAAGCTAAAGATCCATCTAAATCACTCCCGCGTGGTTTAATCGGTTCTATGCTTATCCTTGCTGCATTTGCCATGCTCATTTTGTTCCTTGGTGTTGGAGCAGCTGGTGCAGATCAATTAAAAGAATCAGGTGCCCCATTGGTCGATGCACTTGTTGCAGTCTATGGACCAAATACGTGGCTTGCTAGTTTTGTCAATTTTGTGGGGTTGGCCGGCTTAATTGCAAGTTTCTTCTCTATTATCTACGCCTATTCACGCCAAATTTTTGCCTTATCTCGTGCAGGTTATTTACCGACATCCCTATCACTCACAAATAAAAATAAAGCACCTTATTTAGCCATTATCATCCCTGGCATCATTGGCTTTTTACTGTCGCTAACTGGTGAAGGTGATCTACTCATTTTAATGGCCGTGTTTGGTGCGACTATTTCCTATGTTTTAATGATGCTGTCCCACATCAAACTCCGCATCAGTCGCCCTGAACTACCACGCCCATACAAAACACCAGGTGGCATTGCGACTTCATCTATTGCCTTAATTTTAGCCAGTATCGCAGTAATTGCAGGCTTTGTGGTCGACCCTAAAGTTTGGTTTATGGCGGCTGGTATCTATGTGGTATTTATTGCTTACTTCATCTTTTATAGTCGGCATAAACTGGTGCAAGGAACACCTGAAGAAGAGTTTGAAAATATTCGCAAGGCTGAGCAAGAATTATAAGAGGACCTTTCAAAATGGCTTATAAAACTTTGATTGGACATCACCATTATGTTTTTAATGACTTAAAAACGCTTATGGCAAAGGCAACACCATTGCGATCGGGAGATCAATTGGCAGGTGTTGCAGCTGAACATGCAACGGAACGTGTTGCTGCACAAATGGCTTTGGCAGAGGTTCCACTCAAACAATTTTTAACTGAGGCATTAATTGACTATGAACAAGATGAAATCACACGCTTAATCATTGATGAGCACCGTAGTGATTTATTTGCCCCTATTTCACATTTCACTGTAGGTGACTTTCGCAACTGGTTGCTCAGTGCAGACGCAAGTACAGAAAAGTTACAGCAACTTGCCTTAGGTTTAACACCTGAAATGGTAGCCGCTGTCAGTAAAATTATGCGTAATCAAGACCTGATTTTGGTGGCCAGCAAATGTGAAGTCATCACCCAATTTCGCAACACCATCGGTTTAAAAGGGCATCTTTCCACTCGTTTGCAACCCAATCACCCTACAGATGATCTCTTGGGGATATCGGCCAGTATTTTGGACGGACTGATGTATGGCAATGGTGATGCAGTCATAGGGATTAACCCCGCAACCGATAACCTCCAAAATTTATCAGAGCTCTTAAAACTCCTCGATCATATTATTCAAGAGCATCAAATTCCAACCCAATCCTGTGTGCTAACCCATATCAGTTCAGGCATTCAACTGGCTGAAAAAAATGTGCCGATTGACCTGATGTTTCAATCTATTGCAGGAACTCAACTTGCCAACGACGGCTTCGGGATTAATCTTGAGTTACTCCGTGAAGGTTATGAAGCGACACTCGCTTTGAAACGCGGCACTGTGGGACAAAACGTGATGTACTTTGAAACGGGTCAAGGCAGTGCTTTATCCAGCAATGCCCATCACGGCGTTGATCAACAAACCATAGAAGTTCGCGCGTATGCAGTCGCACGTAAATTTAACCCACTGTTGGTCAATACCGTGGTTGGATTTATTGGTCCAGAGTATTTATACAATGGCAAACAAATTATCCGAGCAGGTTTAGAAGATCATTTTTGTGGCAAGCTTCTCGGCTTACCAATGGGATGTGACATTTGCTATACCAACCATGCCGATGCTGACCAAAATGACATGGATGTATTACTCACCCTCTTTGGTGCAGCAGGGTTGAACTTTATTATGGGCATTCCAGGTTCAGACGATGTCATGCTGAACTATCAAACCACATCGTTTCATGATGCCTTGTATTTAAGACAGCTTCTGGGTCTAAAAGCCGCACCTGAATTTGATACGTGGCTCGCCGAACAAGGAATTTTTAAACAACAGCAACAATACATTCAGTGGCCTGAACACATGCCACCTCAGTTTGAAAAACTTTTACATATATAAGGAGCAACCTATGTCACTTGTTCCTCTCGAAAACTATCAATCCGAACAGCATCAGGATGTTTGGGAAAGTCTTAAAAAATTTACCGATGCACGAATTGCAATCGGACGTGCAGGTTGTAGTATTCCTACGCATGAAATGCTGAAATTCCAACTGGCCCATGCTGAAGCACAGGATGCAGTACATCAAGCTTTAGATGTCGATCTATTGGTCTCTAGTTTTAAAACCCAAAGTTTGGATAGTTTAACCGTACATAGCCAAGCCGAAGACAAGCAGGAATATCTAAAACGTCCAGACCTAGGGCGTTTGCTTAATAGTGAATCCTATCGTGGCTTACAAACGTTTAAAGCAAGTAACCCACAAGCTTATGATGTTTGTATTGTGATTGGGGATGGTCTTTCTGCACGTGCAATTGAAGAAAATGCCGTACCGTTTATTCAGCACCTCATCCCGCATTTGCAAGCTGAGCATTGGTCTATTGCTCCTATCGTTATTGCAACAGGCAGCCGAGTTGCTTTGGGTGACCAAGTTGCCGAATGCCTACACGCTACAATGTTGGTCATGCTGATTGGAGAACGCCCTGGTCTCAGCTCACCAGACAGCATGGGGATTTATTACACATGGAAAGCTAGTACTGGTACCCTAGACGCAAAAAGAAACTGTATTTCTAATGTTCGTCCTGCGGGTTTAAGTATTCTAATTGCAACACAACGACTAATGTCGCTCATGCGTGGTTCAAAAAAACTTGGCTATTCTGGGGTTGAGCTAAAAGACGAACACGAAATGGTGAGTCTGGACACTGCGCATGCCCCTAAACGTTTATTTTAATTCTGAAGCAGATTAGCCATTACTTTGGCTAATCTGCTCTCTATCTAACTTACTTTTGCAGTGCTTGCTCAACAAAATGTAAGCGATCTTGTCCCCAGTACATCTCATCCCGCACAAAGAATGTCGGTGCACCGAAAATGCCCCGTTGAATGGCCAGTTCCGTTTCAGTGATCAGTTTTTGCTTCACCACATCCGACTGAACCATACTCATGATGTCATCTACAGAAAAGCCACTTGGTTTTAACACCTCTGCTAAGACAGCAGGTTCATTAAGGTTTTTGGGCGTACCAAACATCGCATCGAATAAAAGTTTTAAAACTTGCTCAAACTTTTCTAAATGAAACAATTGAACGCCTGTCAAAATACGCATTAAGGTTAAAGTATTCATGGGAAAATGTGGGTTCATTTGCATGGGAATGCCGTAATAATCCGCCCAACGCTGCATATCTAACATGGAATAAATACCTTTACTCGGGATCTCTATCGGACTTCTATTCCCTGTCTCCTTAAATACGCCACCCAATAAAATAGGTTTATATATGATTTGAAAACTTTGTTGCTCGGCCATTTGCCGTAACCGATAGTAGGCCAAATAACTATACGGGCTGCCCAAGTCAAAATAAAATTCTACGGTTTTCATGCTTTGTCCTTTTACCACGTTTCCATCCAAGGTCTTAAATCCAACTCATGCGTCCATGCATCACGCGGTTGTTGCGACAAATGCCAATAATTTTCTGCAATATGTACAGGGTTTAAAATGCCATCCTGCTCTTTACGTGCATACAACTCTGGGAAAGTGTCTTTGATGAAGTCTGTATCAATTGCACCATCAACCACCACATGGGCTACATGAATATTTTTAGGTCCCAATTCACGCGCCATACTTTGGGCTAAGGCACGTAATGCATGCTTTGCACCTGCAAAAGCGGCAAAGTTTGCTGCACCTCTTATTCCTGCGGTTGCCCCTGTGAAGATAATGCTCCCTCGTTCCCGTAGTACCATTCGCTTCGCTACTTCACGCCCTGTCAAAAATGCACCGAAGCATGCCATCTCCCAAATTTTAAAATACTTACGTGCAGTTTCTTCTAAAATGCTACACGGCACATTCGCCCCAATGTTAAACACCAAAACATCAATTTCACCAATATTGGCTTCAATTTCTTCCACCAAAGCAATGACTTGATCTTCTTTACGTGCATCGGAAGCAAAACCATACGCAATCCCCCCTTCAGCCTCTATGTCCGCAATTAAGGGCTGGAGCTTTTCAGCATTTCTTCGCGTCATACAGCTGATATAACCGCCACGAGCAAAACGTTTGGCAATTTCCCCCCCTGTTGCATCGCCTGCACCAATCACCAATGCCACTTTCTTTTTAGCTTCGGTCAATTGCGACTGTTGTTCTTGCTGTGTTCTATCCATAAATATTTCCCTTTTATAAAATAACGATCGTTATTATAACGATCACTATGTTATAGTTTTCAAAATCAGTCAATAATATTTTGATGAAATCACTATGCGCTACAAAACAGGCTATAAAGAAGAAAAACGTAAAGAGTTACTTAAAATCAGTGCCCAACTGGCCAAAAAACAAGGTTTTGCCAATACTGGTGTCGATAGCTTTATGCAAGCCGCTCAAATGACCAGCGGCGCTTTTTATTCACATTTTTCGTCAAAACACGAATTATTTGAAGCACTCATTGAGTCAGAGCTACAACACAGTTTTCAGGTATGGCAAGCCAATCCTCATGAAAAACTATCTGACTGGATTGATTTTGAACTAGATCGCTATTTAGCTTTCTCTCATGTCCTGCGCCCAGATCATGGTTGTGTCATTCCCGCCTTAGCAACAGAAGTTGCACGTAGTAGCGAAAGCACAAAACAATGCTTTCAACAGGAAATGCTTCGTGGTCATGCTTTATTTACACAGCATCTAGGCAGTGAAACACAAGCTTGGGCTGTACTGTGCCAACTGGTCGGAGCTATTGTCATGGCACGCAGCATGGCTGATGAACATTTACAACATGAGATCTTAAACTCAAGTAAATGGATGATTAAAAATATGTTGCAACTTAAACAAAGTGAATGATTTCATTTGTCGTGTTTTTCTACATATTTTCTTCGTTCTTGACTTCAACTTCGGCTCATTTCCCTGTACATTTTTAGGCTCCTTAGTACCAATAAACGAGCCTGTCATGACTGTATTACCTGATACTATTTACGTCATTCAGCATCTTGCGTTTGAAGATCTAGGCGCATGGGAAGATGTGTTATATCAATTGGGTTATCGGGTACGATATTTTGAAGCAGGTAAAGATGACTTAGCTAAAGCATTAAGTTATGACGGTTTAACCGTCATCTTAGGTGGCCCTATCGGGGTGTATGAAACCGAAGACTACCCATTTCTACAACAAGAAATAGACCTACTGAAAGTGCGTTTAGAAAAAAATTTACCCACTTTAGGCATTTGCCTCGGCGCACAGTTAATCGCACATGCTTTGGGTGCAAAAGTGTATGCAGGTCATAGTAAAGAAATTGGCTGGAGTCAGTTACAGCTCCATACTCTTGAGCATAATCCATTGCAAGCACTTAGAGGAACTGAAGTCCTGCATTGGCATGGGGATACGTTTGAACTCCCTGCGCAGGCTGAACTTTTAGCCAGCTCAGAGGTTTATCCTAACCAAGCGTTTCGTGTAGGCAAAAACATTCTCGGTTTACAGTTCCACCCTGAAGTCGCCACCGATGGTTTAGAAAAATGGTTGATCGGGCATACCGCAGAGCTGCGCCAAGCACGGATTAATATTCCAGCCCTACGTGCAGACAATCTACGTTTTGCAGCACCCTTAGAGCAAGTCTCAGGTCAGGTTATAGCAACGTACATGCAACAGCTGGTTGAAGTGAAAACTGCTTCTTAATACAAATGAAAACGAGTTCAAACTTTATAGAGTATAGTGATACCTTACCCATTCTTTTAGTATTGCTTATCTGACATGCTATAAAAAAGCACCTCTGAACTCTTTCTAGTAGGTGCTTTTTTAAAATATATCACTTATTTTTTAACCCTATTGGGCTACGGTGTGAGCTCAATATTCAAAGCACATATTTTCATCTTTCTCAAAATAAAAAGAGTAACTAAGTTAGTTATAAATATACAGCTCCAGAAAAATATAGTGATATTTCAGATAAGAATAAAATCAAAGCATCGAATGGCAAGAATATGTAGAAAATCTTACAAATAAATAAAGTATTATTTATAAAGTCCAATGATTTTCAACTAGGGGCATATAAAGAAGTTCTTATTAGCAGGCGCTCTTTCAATTCAAACACAGAACTCTAGACTTTATATTTTAATATTCAACGACAATTAATAATTTAACAAATGAGAATAATTCTCTTTCATTTTATGGGTTATTTCTTTATATTTATCCCGTTTTTCCAACTATATAAATATTTAGGGGTACTAGTGAAACACTCTTTCATAATTCTTACTTTGGGGCTGTTAATAACTACACTTTCTGGTTGTGCAACATCTCGTGGACTGATTCAAGTCCCTACACTTCATAATCCTGCATCTTATCAAGAAGCAGCAAATTCTAAAAAAGTAGTGATTGCACTCGTTGAAGATGACCGAACTTTCGAAGATAAACCTGCAACTGCCGACATCCCATCTTTAAAAGATGGCTTGGCTAAGGCAACTGAAGCAGATAAAGCAAAAGCTGTTGCTCGTAAAAGAAATGGATATGGAAAAGCTTTAGGTGATATTTTGTTAGAAAAAGAAACTGTCTCAGAATTATTACAAAAACGTACTACCCTCGCTCTCGAACGATCTGGGTATGTAGTTCTTGAAAATAATGAAACTAACCGAGCAAATGCCGACTTTGTTCTCAACATTAAAATCAATAAGTTTTGGTCATGGTTCCAACCAGGATTTGCATCCATCAAAATCCATTCTGAAATTGACACAGATATTAGCAATACAAAAAATTTAGCTGCTGAACCTGTTCATGTTTACAGTAAAGTAGTTAAATCTGCACAAGTTGCCAATGGCACCAAATGGATTGAAAATATTGACAATGTCCTAAATGACTACGAAACCAAATTAATATCATCCTTAACAAAAGTAACACCATAACAGATTAATACATATATCCGAGTATAATTAGATGAATAAAGTCCTAAAAAAGGCTTTATTCATCCACATATTTGGTTTTAAGATAACCCCAAAAGAATCAAACATTGCAAGCCGTAAAGATTAATCAATAAATCAGCTACTCACTTTTATTTTTCTATCATAATGGGTGGGTGGGTCAGATTAATCTAGCCATTTTTTATTAAATTCCCTATCTATATAGATGAAAAATTTATGATTCCCCATCAAATAAGTATTTTAATTAAAAAAGGATCTTTCTAATATTCAGCTTAAAATAAATATTTGCAGTAAATACATAGTTATTCTATTCAACATACATGCTTTTCTAAGGGAGGAAATCATTAGTGTGAAATTCACCAATTGATTTTATGACTTTTCCACTAACTATTAAGTTCAAGAAGCTTTAGGACTGCTGTCTGCGCATTTTTTTGCTGAATTTCTAATAATTAAATAGCATTACTTCTAAAAAATCATAGTAATGCACAAGTTTAAACCACGTTAAATAAATTCCGATACTCGCATTTTGGGTAAAATTTCTATAAACCTATTAGTTTTATTATTATTTTGAGCAGAAGGATCACATTTTTTGTGAGGATGTTAGAAACAAAAAAGCTTACCAAGGCTCTCTCCTTCCTTGATAAGCTTTTGTATTACAAAAATTATTTTGCAACCGATGCTTCAGTCGTGATATTCACTGTGATCTTATCACCTACGTTCGGCACATAAGCTCCTACACCAAATGCAGAACGGTCGAATGAAGTTGTCGCATTGAAACCAATAGATTGAGCTTTCGTCATTGGATGCTCACCTTGCTTATTCAATACAGCATCCAATACAACAGGCTTAGTCACGTTTTTAACAGTTAAGTCACCTGTGATTTTGTATTTGTTTGCACCAACTGCTTGTACTTTAGTACTTTTAAAAGTGATGTTTGGATATTTTGCTGCATCAAAGAAATCTGCACCCTGTAAGTGCTCATCCAAAGCTTTTACATTGGTGTTCAAGCTAGATAATGGAATCGTTACATTCACATACGAATTTGCAGGTTTTGCATTATCAACATTAATGACACCCTGAATGTCGCTAAAGTTTGCAGATGGTGTTGAAAAACCGAAGTGGTTCCATGAAAACACTGTTGCAGTATGTGTAGGGTCAATTTGATATGCTACAGGTTTCGCCATAGCAAATGTCGTTGCAGTTGCAACAGCCAAACCGATTGTTAAAGCTTTAAAGTTCATGTTTTTATCTCACACTGGAATACTGTTTAGTTTATAGAGTTTTACAGCGAATACACCCATAAAGATAAAACGATATGTTGCAAGTTTAGAACGATAAATTTGTTCTAAAATGTAGTCTTAGCACTACATTTTATATTGAATAAAACCTGTTTTCTTCGCGACTTTATTATAGAGTTGCTGAGCGACTAAATTATCCTGATGGGTAAGCCAATAGACTCGATCACATGCTCGCTTTTCGGTATGCATTTTGACATGTTCGATTAAAGCTCTTGCAACCCCTAGCCCACGATACTCCTCATGCGTAAATAGATCTTGTAGATATGCATAAGGCTTTAACGTCCAACAACTATCATGTTCGATAACATGCACAATGCCTACAACCTGACCTGCTATAATTGCGGCAAAACCATACATATGTTCACATTTAGAACCAGTCAGTTTATGCCACGTGTTTTCAGATATCTGTTCCAATAAATCAGCCTGATAAAATACTTGATAAGCTCGCCATAATGTAGACCAGATCGATTGATCTATTTCTGTCAACGACACAATATGAATATTTTGTACTTTCATTTTGCTCTCAAAGGGATGTTGATTTTTTGTATGGCTTATATTTAAACCGAAATCTACCCAAAGAAAAAGCCTTATTGAATCACTTCAATAAGGCTTCTTTTAGACGTGAAAACCATCATAATTTTTCAATCAAAATCCGATCAATCAGCTTCATACCCGTCTGTTTTTCATGGTTTTTACGGCGAATCTTAATTTGCTTATCCTCTGCCAAGTCTTGCAATAGTAGTTCAACCGCCACCATCGCTTCCAAAGGTAGATCTGGTCCAATCCACTTCTGTTCGCCCGCATCCATTAACACGACTTCGTCATGAATTTGATCATATAAGCTCATATCTTCACCTAAAATTTATGCAACTACTGGCATCAGTATTTTGCATGTTGTATATGTCATTCAAAATAAAAGACGCCCCTAAACTGGGGCGTCTTTTTAACAGTCAACCGAGGGGGATTAAGCTGTCAATTCTTTTACTGCAGCAACGACCGCTTCAGTGGTAATACCGAAGTATTGGTATAAGTCTTTCGCTGGTGCAGATTCACCATAAGTCGTCATACCAATTACACGACCATCAAGACCTACAAACTTCCACCAGTAATCTACGTGCGCTGCTTCAACAGCAACACGTGCACGAATATTTGATGGAAGAACCGCTTCACGGTACGCTACATCTTGTTTCACAAACTCTTCTGCGCATGGCATAGATACGACACGCACACCTTCAAGCTGTGCATGTGCTTCCATTGCTAAAGATACTTCAGAGCCTGTCGCGATAATAATCGCTTTTAATTCGCCCTTTTCTTCAGCCAATACATAACCACCTTTCGCTATATTTGCAATTTGTGCATCTGTACGTGCTTGGAATGGTAGGTTTTGACGAGAGAAGATCAACGCAGTTGGGCCTTCTGAACGTACAAGTGCAGATTTCCAAGACACAGCGGCTTCAACGGTGTCACATGGACGCCAAGTATTTAAGTTTGGTGTACCGCGTAAAGATGCAATTTGCTCTACAGGTTGATGCGTTGGACCATCTTCACCCAAACCAATTGAGTCATGTGTATATACATGGATTACACGTTGTTTCATCAACGCAGACATACGTACTGCATTACGCGCATATTCCATAAACATAAGGAATGTTGCAACGTAAGGAATGAAACCACCGTGAAGCGCAACACCGTTTGCAATTGCAGTCATACCAAACTCACGTACGCCATAGTGTACGTAGTTACCCGCTGGATTGTCTTGAACACCTTGGCAACCTTTCCAAAGTGT